>CANNQU010000147.1 GCA_947507965.1 Bacteroidota bacterium | reverse complement strand
TAGGATATTTTGAGAGTGAGAGAAGAATTTCTGATGCGTCTTTCCTGATGAGTGGCTCGCCACCGGTAAGTCGTATTTTATTGATGCCCATTTTAATAAATTCATGAGCGATGGTATCTATTTCATGAGCTTGCATTAAATTGGCGGGAGGCATAAATCTCATATTTTCTTCGGCCATGCAATACGTGCACCTGAAATTACATACATCGGTGAGTGATATCCTTAAATAATCATGAACTCTTCCAAAATGGTCTATTAACATTTATTCTTAAAAATCAGATGATTGCCTTATGAATCGTGGACTGCGAATTTAATCACAATCAGTCATAAAAAAATAAAATAGTGACGTTGTATCAGAAGCGTTACCTAACAAAGAAAAAACATCTTGTTTTGCATCTAAGAAAACTTACTCCTTAGTAAAAGCTGCAGGATATTTTTCCATTTTTGAACGTAAGGTTGACAGCGGAATTCCTAGCATTTGAGCTGCTTTTGTTTTGTTGTTTTTATTTTTCTCTAAGGCCAACTTGATATAGGCCAATTCAACATCGGAGATGGTCTCCTCCAAGTTTTTTGCACCTATGGCGTTGCTCCAATCTCCACCCTTATTGTTTCTAATTTCTACTGGTACGTGCTGTAATTCAATGGTGTTTCCGGTGGCGAGAATAACCATACGTTCCGCCATATTTTTTAACTCACGTAAATTTCCCGGCCAGCGATAATCAAGTAATAACTTAGACACGTCATCTGCAATAAGAATTTCCCTTTCTTCAGCAAACTCAGTAAGATAATTTTGAAATAGCGCCATTATGTCCTTTCTCCGATCTCGAAGCGGGGCTAATGAAATAGGAAAAATGTTTAATCTATAATACAAGTCCTCTCTAAATTTTCCTTCATCAACCATTCGCCGCAAATCCTTTTTCGTAGATACTATTAAACGAAAATTAACCTTTATCAACTCCGACCCTCCTACCCGTTCTATTTCATTTTCTTGCAGTACTCGTAGAAGTTTTACCTGTAAATCGTAAGGAATATCATCCACATCATCTAAAAGCAAAGTGCCTCCATCGGCCAACTCGAACCGGCCCATTTTATCTTGTTCGGCACCTGGAAAAGCTCCTTTGGTATGTCCGAACAGTTCACTCTCAAAAGTCTCTCGTGCTAAAATGGCGCAACTCACTTTAATAAATGGTTCCGCTTTTCGCAAACTATTATAATGTATGATATTAGCAATATGTTCCTTCCCTGTTCCTGTTTCGCCAGAAACAAGGACGATGGTATCTTTACCCGCGACCAATTTTATTAATTGATGAAGTTCAATATTGTTCTTGTTCTCGCCTATATACACATTTAAATCATACCTGGTTTCGAGATGACTTCGTAAAACATGGTTCTCCTTTTGAAGCGATGTTAACTCACTAATTCGCGCAATGATCAGTAGCAGTTCGTCTATTTTAAATGGCTTCGTTATATAATCGTAGGCTCCTTTCTTCATGGCCTCAACAGCATTGTCTACGGTACCAAAAGCAGTCATTATAATAAACTTAGTATCAGGCTGAATTTTTTTTATGATGGAAAGCAAATCTAAACCATGCATCACAGGCATTTTTAAGTCAGAAATAATGATGTCGGCTGGATCTTGCTCTATACTATCCAGCGCCATCTTGCCGTTCGAAAACTCACGAACGTCAAAACCATGATCACGTAAATCGTCAGCAAGGGTGATACGTATAATTTCTTCATCATCAACGACAGCAATTTTAATTTTATTCTTCATGATTTACGATCCTATGATGTTCGGTATTAAAAACAACAGAGAAGGTCATGCCTTCCTCTTCATTTGCGCTTGCCGTAATTTTTGCTTTATGTTGCTCCGCAATTCGATAACATACCGCCAAGCCAAGCCCTGTGCCTTGACGTATTTTCTTTAAGGTAAAGAACGGGTCAAAAAGCAAAGGTATATTTTCAGGACTCATACCAATACCATTATCCGCTATTTTCAAAATCAAAACCCTCTCTTCATTTACGACAGTAATATTAATTTCACCCTTCAAGCTAGGATTCAATTCTTTTTTTTCATCAATGGCATCGATACAGTTCAGAATCAAATTTAAAATCAGTTGTTCAATCTGATTCACACTCGCATTAATGTAAGGGGTCGATGCTGGAATATTCTTATGCACCATAATGTTTGATTTTTCAAGCTGAAATGAAGTTAAACTTAAAACATTATCAACGAGTACATCCAGATTGACTTCTGTAAAAACCAATTCCTGCTTTCTACTAAATTTTAATAAACTACCTACCACATTTTCAATCTTGTTGATGGCTTCCGAAATCATTTGTAAGTATTTTATATTTTGCCCTACATTTTCTGGGTCATTGGAAACTCTACGAATCGCACTTTTCATCCCTGAAATGGGATTGTTTATCTCGTGTGCAACGCCGGCCGACAATTTGCCTAAGGAAGCCATTTTCTCTGATTGAACAAAAGAGTCTTGCGTGGCCTGAAGCTCAATATAAGTCTTCTTTAAGCGAGCAACCATGGCATTATGTTTAAAAATTAAAACATCTATTTCATCCTCAATTTTGAATCTGTTTTTTGTTCTAACCACCCGTTTCAATTGAAGATCCTGGTCCTTTGGATTACCCGAGGTATTAAAACTGATTTTTTCAGAAGTATCAATGATGAATTTAATAGGCGCTGAAATATTAAATGCAAAAAATATGGCTGCACAAATACCAATAAAAAGAAAGAGCAAAACCAGCTCGAAAAAAATCCTATTCCTGTTTGAATTTAACAAAGAAAAATTCTTTTCATACAACCCTATACGAACAGTGCCAAGACTTCCGTTTAGAATCGGGATTGCAATGTCACGTATCTTTTCAGAAGTTACCGCATCCAAAATTTTGACACTGTTTTCGGCTTTTTCGGGTGGAAGAAGATTGGCGCGGATTAGATTTTTCGGAACCCCCTTTTCAAAAGTATGTACCAAGACATTATTGTTTTTATC
>CANNQU010000146.1 GCA_947507965.1 Bacteroidota bacterium | reverse complement strand
GATAAAAACAATAATGTCTTGGTACATACTTTTGAAAAGGGGGTTCCGAAAAATCTAATCCGCGCCAATCTTCTTCCACCCGAAAAAGCCGAAAACAGTGTCAAAATTTTGGATGCGGTAACTTCTGAAAAGATACGTGACATTGCAATTCCAATTCTAAATGGAAGCCTTGGTACCGTTCGTATCGGCTTATTTGAAAAAAACTTCTCCATTCTGAATTCTGATACGAATAGAATTTTTTTAAATGTGGTTTTACTTTTTCTTTCTATTGGTATTTGTGCAGCTTTGTTTTTTGCATTTAACATAACCTCTCCCATTAATTTTATTATTGATGCTTCGGAGCAAATTAGCTTCAACATGGCCGGCAATCTAATGAATAATGATCTACAATTGAAACGGGTTATTAGATTGAAAAACAGATTTAGAATTGACGACGAATTAGATGTTTTAATTTTCAAACACAATGAAATGGTATCGCGCCTAAAGAAAGCTTACATTGAGTTACAAGCTGCTCAAGACTCTTTTGTTCAAGCAGAGAAAATGGCTTCTTTAGGGAAGTTATCGGCTGGTGTTGCACATGAAATAAACAATCCAATTTCCGGCATGAAAAGTGCAATTCGTAGAGTGTCTAATGATCCAGAAAATGTAGTGCAAAATATAAAATACTTACAAATGATTTCGGAAGCCATCAACAAGATTGAAAATGTAGTTGGCGGTTTATTGAAATTTAGCAGAAAGCAGGAATTGATTTTTACGAAAGTCAATTTAGCCATTCTTATTGATAATGTATTCAGGTTAACTTCATTTCAGCTGGAAAAGTCAAATATTAGTGTACATATTACTATTTCAAAATCGATTCATACCATCAATGGAAGTGTGAATCAGTTAGAACAATTGATTCTGAATTTGATCTTGAACTCGATCGATTCCATAGATGAAAAAAAGGAGAATAATCCTACTTTTAAGGGGGTAATTGATATTACTGTCCATGATAAAAATAAGTGTTTGATTTTTAAAATAGCAGATAATGGTATTGGCATAAGTCCCGAAAATCTACCTTTGCTTTTTGATCCGTTCTTCACCTTAAAAAAAATACGCCAAGGTACAGGGCTTGGCTTAGCAGTATGTTATCGAATTGCTGAGCAGCATAAAGCTAAAATAGTGGCGAACTTAAATGAACGTGAAGGAATGACATTTTCCGTTATTTTTAATATTGAGTATCCAATTTTAGAAAAGAATGAATAATAAAATTAAAATTGCCGTAGTCGATGACGAAGAAATTGTACGAATTACCCTCGCCGATGATTTACGTGATAACGGTTTTGATGTACGTGAGTTTTCCAATGGGAAGATGGCGTTGGAAAGTGTCGAGCATGATCCTGCCGATATCATTATCTCTGACTTAAAGATGCCAGTAATGGATGGGTTAGAATTGCTTTCCATTATTAATAAAATTCAGCCCGAAACAAAGCTTATTGTAATGACTGCTTTTGGAAGCGTGGACAATGCCGTGGAAGCCATGAAGAAGGGAGCCTATGATTATATTACTAAGCCATTTAAAATTGATGAATTACTGCTGGTAATTGAGCGAATAAAGGAGTTAACTTTGCTTCAAAAGGAAAATGTAACCTTGCGAAAATCATTGGAAACAACATATGATTTAACGGAATATATAGGGGAGAATAAAAACAACATGGAGCTTCACCAATTGATAAAATTGGTTGCTAGCAAGGAAACCATCGTCTTGGTTTCTGGCGAAACAGGAACAGGCAAGGAACATATTGCAAATATCATTCATTACAACAGTGCCCGAAAAGCAGAACCATTTGTAAAAGTGAATTGTACTATTTTATCACGTGATGTTTTTGAAAGTGAGCTTTTCGGACATGTGAAAGGGGCTTTCCCTGGTGCCGAAGAGGATCGAATGGGGCTAGTTGAGCTGGCCGACAGAGGCACGTTATTTTTAGATGATGTGGATGATATTCCTTTCGATTTACAGGTAAAACTACTTCGTCTGCTTCAAGAAAAGGAGACCCAAAAAGTGGGGAGTACAAAGTTGACTAGAGTTAATATTCGATTAATCGTTTCTACAAAAAAGGATTTGCGGCGCATGGTAGAGGAAGGGAAATTCAGGGAAGATCTTTTTTACCAATTAAACATTTTCCCAATTGCTTTAACACCATTGAGAGATCGTAGAAAGGACATAAAAACGCTGTTTCATAAATATATTTCTGCATTTGCTGAAAATAAGGAAGTTCAAATTGCCGATGAAGTATATAAACTATTATATGATTATAATTGGCCAGGAAACGTGCGTGAGCTTAAAAATATGGCGGAACGCATGATGATTCTCGCAGTAGACGGTTATATTGAATTATCTATCGTGCCCTTAGAAATAAGAAATAACTCCGCCAGAAATTTGGCCAACACCTTGGGAACAAAGAGCCTAGAAGATACCATCTCAGAAATTGAATTGGCCTATATAAAGCTGGCTTTAGAGAAAAACAAAAACAACAAAACAAAAGCGGCTCAGATGCTCGGATTACCGCTGTCAACATTACGTTCAAAAATGGAAAAATATCCTTCTGTATTCATTAAAGATTAAGTTTTTTAGAATACAATAGAAAACGGTCAGTGTCGTACCATATTTTCCTCTTGTAAGGTAATACTTCACCCAATGGCAAGTTCACTATTTTATTTTTTTATGCCCGATAGTGATTAAATTCGCAGTTCGCAATGAATTAAGTAACCTAGGGATTAAAATACTAAAAATGCTAATAGACCATTTTGGAAGAGTTCATGATTATTTAAGGATATCACTCACCGATGTATGTAATTTCAGGTGCACGTATTGCATGGCCGAAGAAAATATGAGATTTATGCCTCCCGCTAAGTTAATGCAAGCTCATGAAATAGATACCATCGCTCATGAATTTATTAAAATGGGCATCAATAAAATACGACTTACCGGTGGCGAGCCACTCATCAGGAAAGACGCATCAGAAATTCTTCTCTCACTCTCAAAATATCCTAT
>CANNQU010000145.1 GCA_947507965.1 Bacteroidota bacterium | reverse complement strand
TATGCTGGCGAAAAAAAGAATAGGAATGCCCTGATCAAAGATAGTTAAGTATTCATTTTATTATGCCAAACCTTCTTTCTCTTATCCGCAGTTCATGGTCACCATGAAGCAATATTCCATGTACGTTTTTTGATACTCAAGTTATTTACTAAAAACTTCAGCCTTTAGGCGTACATTACCTTTAATGATACGTGTTGTATTGTTCATCCAAAGGAAGTATCTGTTGCTTAACGTTCGGCATTCGACACATAACTCAAAATAATAATCGCTAAAACAAACTCATATTTTATATTCTCAATGGGTGTTATGTGATGCTGGTTATGTTTTATAAATGGTGGATTAACAAATCAATCTTTACTAATATCAATGGATTGCGTCATGGGATGAATTACGATATGCTGTTTCAACGGTATTTTAAAGGTTCTCGCATCAACAGATAGTACCGCCGCTCCTGAAATAAAATAATCGAGCGAACCACTTAATACTTTAGCGATACCCGCCAATCCCAAATTTAAATTATCAATGAGTACTTCACTATTAATTTTTTCGGAAGCATTCACCGGCATTCTAAGATGAGCCGGCAGCTTGCATTTCCCAACGTTAAGCAAACACATTCGATCAGCAAAAACATCTAAATTCATGGTGTCAACGGTGAATGCTACCGGCAAGTTATTGACAAACTCAAACATTAAACTCAGATGGGTGGCCATGGGCGTAATTTCAAGTAATTTCACCTCTTTAAGTGTAAGAGCAGTTTTTGAAATCGTATTTTTTACTATTCCATCAATTAACTCCTTGGTATTTACCCATACCTCCATTTTATCGTGTACCTGAAAATTAAAAAGGGTGAATTTCCCTGTTAGATGCGCCTCCATCTTGATCGAGTCGTAAAGTAAAAGATCGTTTAAATCATCGACTACCGAGTCGATATAAAATTGAAAAGCAATCGGGAGATTAGAAATTGATTTCTTTACCAGTTTCACCTCCTCGGTGGAGCCACCCTTTGCAATTAAATGATTTTTGTAGTACATATTAAATGCTATATCCTTACCCGATATGGAGATATAATTTTTGTTTTCAATTCGTAGGCTGGCTCTACCCGTAAAAACACCACTATCCATAGAAACGAAATCAACACTCTGGACACCTGCGAATGCGGGTTTCTCAAACGTATGGAATCCGAATAAAGTTGCGATAAAAATTGATAGTAGCACAATGATAATGATGAGATATTTTGTATTCAAGAAATTTTTCAATGGGTGCAATTTTTTAAGTAATTGGTGTATAAATGGTTGCGAGAGCATACTGCTCGCTTCCCGGAGTATGGGTGTGCACTAAAAATGGTAGAGAAGGAATTATAAGAACCTTCCTTCTTTTTCACTAAAGATGCCGCCCCAACAGCTTTTTCATCGTGGATGGTAACGGATGCTCCAAAGGCATCGAGCATTTCTTTTTCCATATCGGAGCCTATGTTTATTCCGCCAGAAACACCATCGGTTTCCATACACGAGAAATCGTAAATAATTTTTGATTTATCTGTTTTAACTTGCTGCGCCGTAGCCACCGAAAGACTAAAGCCAACGATGAGTAAGAGCATTGAAAAGATATTTTTCATATTCTATTTTAATTTAAGAACTAATATAAATATGGAATACTATGCTTGATCAGTGTATAATTTATTGTTGCTAATTTTTAAAAAAAAATCGACCTCTCCGCGGCAATACCAAATGGTTGAATGGTTAAAAAGTCCTCACTGCCCTAACGCAGAGCCTGTCGCCCTTCTCGCCTTTGTCGTTCAGGAAACCATCTGCGAAATACAGGCACCATTTACGGTAGTAATTGGTCTCGCTAGAACTCCAATAGTACTCAGTCGTAAAACCACCTATCTGATCTCGATTTTCGTATAAAAAATACAATTCTTTTCCCGTTGGGAGCCTCCAACCATTGCCCAAGGCGGCACAGGCAGCTTTCGCCTCATCCCAGCTCATGCTTCTGGAGAGATCATATTGCGTAATTTCTAAATTCCCTAATTTTATACTCTGGCCTATTATAGGATTAGATGAGTTAGTGGTTTTCTTTGTCGGGGATGGTGGCTTGGGCTCTGCTACTTTGGATTGCTCCGCCGGCGCAGGTTGGCTATTCGTCGTCGTTTCTTTACTCGAAGTGTCACTGGTTGAATGGGATGGTTTCGATACGTTTATTGTTTTAAAGACAATAAGTAGTACAATCAATGATAACAGACCAACAACGATTAATGCAAAGGTTTTGCTCTTTTTGGCAGGAGCTTGTTTCCCTTTGTCCTTGATGCCGTTAAGCATTTCAAAAGGCATGGGCTGCTCCCCTTCTATCCCTTCGGTTTTATTGTGTTGCGTTGGCTTTGCCAGGCTCGCCTGGTGCTGCAATGCCTCTCGCATTTGTGCTATCGTTTGAAACCGGTCTTCAGGCTTCAAATTCATGGCAAGCATTACCACCGAAGCGAGCGTTTTGCTTACCGCAGGGTTCAACGTCTCGGGCGAAGAAAGAGTCTCTAAACCACGGTCGGTGGCGGCGATGGGCTTCACCCCCGTGAGTATAAAATAAATGGTTGCTCCTAAGGCGTAAATATCGGTGAACGGTCCACGTTTTGCCTTGTCGCTGTATTGCTCCAAGGGAGCATAACCGGGAGTAAGTATCGCTGTTTGGGTGGTAGTGTAACCTTCGGCAAACTGACGCGCAGAACCAAAATCGATCAATACCGATTTCCCTTCAGGGGTAATTAATATATTATCCGGTTTTATATCCCGGTGCAGCATGCCTTGCGAATGCACCGCCTCCACCGCATCCAATAAATGAAGGATCAAGGCAATGGCTTTTTCTGTAGGCAAAGCACCTTGTTGGGCAACCATTTCTTTCAGTGTTTGACCATGAACAAATTCCATCACGAAATAAGCTGTCTCGTTCTCTTCAAATACATCAGTAACACGCACTATTCCGGGGTGATTAAATTTGGCAAGGCCCCGGGCTTCATCCATAAAACGTTTCTTAAAATAGTCGAAGGAAACCTCTTTAAACCCTTGCGAATGAACCGTATTATGAGCACCCCGCGTGGAGTTGCCACCGATGAATAATTCTTTGATGCATACCGTATTGCCTAAGGAAATATTCTCCGCCTTATACGTTATGCCAAAGCCTCCTTGACCCAGCGTTTTGGTGATTTTAAATTTGCCTTGTAAGAGCGTGCCGGGTGCTAATTCAGTTGGTAGGTTCATCGATCTTTATTTTCAATAAATAGTGGCCAATAATACGAAATAATCAATTTAT
>CANNQU010000144.1 GCA_947507965.1 Bacteroidota bacterium | reverse complement strand
TCAAAACTATCTAACCATGAGTTATAGCATAGATCCGAAAACGAGTGATTTAATTCTTTTTCCTGAAACACAATTAGGAAGGCTTACTTTATTTTATTATAAAGTGGAGTTTGGATTGAATAGAAAGAAATAAATATGATGGAATTTAATATTCACTGTGATGTTTGGAGGAAATAACATTCAACTTCTCTTTCCAAGTTTGATTATGAAGCTCAAATACCATGACATCAGATGGCTTAAGTTCAATTATCTCACGACTAAGGAAAGACACAACATTGGATAGGGCGGGGTTATGCCCAACAACCAACAAGCTATCCGGATTGTGATGCACCTGACGAACTGAATTTAAAATTTCGGAGGCGTCGGCGTGATAAAGGGAATCCAATACGTCTATGCTTCCTCCGCATATCTCTTTAACAATGGTGGCGGTATGTTGGGTTCGTAGAGCCGCACTTGCAATGATAGCATCAATTTTAAAATATTTCTTTTTAATCCACAATGCCATGAGGGCTGCATCTTTAAGTCCTTTATAAATCAGCTCCCGGTCAAAGTCTTTTTGATTGCCCTTACCTTCTTCTGTTTTTGCATGACGCATGATGATTAATGTTTTCATTTTTTAACACTATAATAGGCATACAATACCCAAGCCGAAAGAAGTGAAATACCACCTAATGGAGTAACGGCCCCAAGCCATTTCAAAGGATTATTTTCCATTAAGCTTCCCAAAGCAATGGCGTATAAAGTGGAAGAAAAAATAATAATTCCGATAAGAAAAAGAAAATAAATTATTTTAGGCAACGCCTTGTATTGTAGGGTAAGTCCGAATAAAATAAAGGCCAAGGCATGATACATTTGATAGCGTACCGCCGTTTCAAAAATGTCAAAATATTTCGTTACTAACAAAGGACGAAGGGTATGCGCACCAAAGGCTCCTAATGCAACGGCAATAGCGGCCAGTATGGAGCCAGTGAAAATACTTCGTTGTGTAAGAGAATTCATAATAATAGACAAATGTTGAATTAATTAATTAGGGTGTGAATTAACAACAAAAATTGGTTTTATTATTACCCTATTTTTGTTTTTGTATATGTTGGAGCGTAAAAAATTAATCTTAATACTAAGTTTTAGTATCGTTGCCGTATTAGGAATCTATTTTTCGTATGTGTGGTATAAATCTCGTCATGCCATTCAATATGCAATTTCGCCTTACGCAGTCATTGCCATCACTGGAAATGACTATGAAACCACGCTTAACAAACTGCATAACCTACCGCTTGTTCAAGAGCTGGAGAACGATGGTAACTTCGAATTACTGCAGCCCAACGACTTTTTAAAACTTGAAGTGGCACATTCTCCTGCTTTAAAGAAGTTATTTAAAAACAAGGCTCTAATTCTAAGTTTTAAGGCTGGGGCAAAAAATCAATTACAATCCTTACTTGCAATAGAAGGAAGTAAAGAAAAATATGACAGCTTGATTCATGAAATCATCGGTGATGACTATGTGATCTCGAAATACAGCTCGCCTAGTGGCGAAATATTAGAAGCTTATAATACGCAAAAACAAAAAGAGCTGGTGATGAGCTATGCTGCGGGTCTTATCATTATTACGAATGAAGCCTTGTATGCTGAGGAAACCTTGAAGAGTATAAAAAAACATCAATCTTTGTTTAAACGAGCAACGCTTAACTTCACTTCAAATTACATTTATGTGAAACAATCGGCAATGCAAAAATGGGTCGACAACCTCACTAAAAACAATACATCTGAATTTTACCAATGGCTTGTAAGTATCGACGAATGTGAGCTCAAACTCAATGACGAAGGCACCTTAGCGAAAGCCAATTTCTATTTTTACAAAGAGAGTAATGCACCAAAAATACAAAATGAAAGCACTCCATTTCTATTGGAGAACTGGCTCCAAAATATCACCACTAACTTTATCGCTTATCATCCCGAGCGAATGAATTCGGAAATTAAACTGAGTGAAGTTTATCGTTGCTATAGCAATTTACAGGATGAAAAAATTAATAACAACACCTATATCATAGCCCATTCTGAGATGGACTCTACTGATTTAATTTCAATTTTTTCAAAACATTCACTGGAACAACTCGATGGGGAAGGAAGTCATAGAATTTATAAATTCGGGAAATATCCTTTTTTTAAAACTTTTTGCAATTCAACCACCCCCGACCTGCCGGAGACTTTTATCAGCCTCATTTCAAACCATGATTTTGTGGTTGGCTCATCCGTATCATCGTTGATTCCCATACTTCAAAAAATTGATATGAATCGTTTGGAAACGTCCTCTTCGTCATCATGCCTATTCCTAATACAGATGCAGCCACAGACCTTGTTGCCCTATTTTAGTAATATTATAAAGGACGAATATAAAGACCATATGATACAGGGTAGTTTTCTTCAAAACCTAGACTTCGTTCAATACCGCTTAGCCTCTTTTTCTGGAGATAAGGGCACCGGTACAATTTACTTCACTAAAAGCGCTTCACTTAGTACCAACTCTAGTGAGCTACTGTGGAGTAAAACGGTGGAACAAGAAACGGCCGAAATTACGGTTTTAAAAGGAGCACATGTTGGCGACAATTACATTCTCTTTCAAGACGCAAAAAACATCTTGCATTGTTTCGACTTTTCATCAAGGGAGATATGGCAAAAATTCATTTTAGGAAATATTCAGAGTAAAATATTTCCGGTGGACCTTTATCGTGACAAACAAAATCAGTTTTTCTTTAACACGGCGAATCAAATATATGCGATAGATAACAAAGGTAATGATATCATTAATTTCCCGAAGCAGCTCTATAACGAAGGTATTCATGGACTTTACTTATTTGATATGGGAGATACATACGAATATTTTCTCGCCAAGAACCACACCATTTTCGCCTTTGATGCCGGTGGGGCTGCACTTGACGATTGGAGGCCAAAAGAATCGCCGGTAACCATTGACGATGACCTGTTGCACTTTAAAAAACGCAATAAAAATTATATTATAGGCATCAACCATACTGGAGAAATCGTAATATGGAATAGATTCGGAAAAATGGTAGAAAAAGACATCGATTTTATGCGCCCCCTCTCTTCCAAATTTGTTATCACGACCAGCATCAATAAAAAGTATCGCAACGAATTAATAAGTGTAGATACGAGTGGAAATATTTTAAGTGTTACCCTCGATTCTTTGAAAAAAGGTAACTATAAATACACCTTGGATTCCAAGGGTTCACAACATTATATAATTCAGAGTGGCGACTCAACCTTTCAGAAGATACTTTATCAAAACGACGAAAAGCTACTTTTATTCGATCGATTTCTACAAACCACGGACACCCTAGCCATAGAAAGAAATTTCAAACT
>CANNQU010000143.1 GCA_947507965.1 Bacteroidota bacterium | reverse complement strand
ATTGAGGATTTATTTTAGTACAAGAAATAGTAAATGTGTATCATTAACAACGTATATCGATGTTAAGGCAGATAATCCTAAGGAAATACTCTATGTACATGATAAGCCTATTATAGAGTTGGGGAAATTAGGTTGTTTCGATGAGAGTGGTATTATGCCCTCATGTATTATTACTTATAATCATAATAAATACTTTTATTATGTTGGTTGGAATGTTGGGGCGTCTATTCGTTATCGAGTTTCAGCAGGCTTAGCTATTAGTCTTGATAAAGGGTACACATTTACTAAAATATCAGATGGCCCAATCTTAGATAGAAATATTGTAGATCCTTATGCAATTGGGAATTTGTCAATATTGATAGAAAATAATATTTGGAGAATGTGGTATATGTCTTATTCAAAATGGGAGGTGCTAAATGGTATGCCTGAACCATTTTATAATATCAAATATGCTGAATCTACAGATGGAATTAATTGGGATAGGAAAGGAATCGTTTGTATTGATTTTAAAAATAGCGAAGAAGCCGGATTAGCTCGGCCGTGTGTATTTAAAAAAGATGGAGTATATAAAATGTTTTATTCTTTTAGAACAGCCGCAGCGAATTACAGAAAAGACAAAAATCAAAGTTACAAAATGGGCTATGCTGAATCAAATGATGGTATAATTTGGATAAGAAAAGATGATGAAGTTGGAATAGGTACATCGGAAAACGGATGGGATTCAGAAATGGTTGCTTATCCATGTATACATAAACATAACGAAAAGATTTATATGTTTTATAATGGAAATGGTTTTGGGAGAAGTGGTTTCGGCTATGCTGAATTAGAATTTTAATTAATATAAAAAATAGAATATGCAACACTACCTAAGAAATACTGCACCTTGCGTTGAAGATATATAGTAATACAATGGAAGCACCTCTTGTCGCGATTTGGATGATAACCTATAACCATGAAAATTTTATTTCTCAAGCTATTGAGAGTGTAATTATGCAAGATACCTATTTTAAATATAAGCTTTATGTAGGTGAGGATTGCTCAAAGGACACTACCAGAAACATTTGTATTGAACTTTCAAAAAAATACCCAGATAAAATCGAGCTTTTTTTAAATAAAAGAAATGATTTAATGAAAAATTCCCAAACAATCTATAATGCTTGTTTTAATAGTGGTGCGAAATATATTGCAATGTGCGAAGGTGATGATTACTGGACCGACCCATTAAAGCTGCAGAAGCAGGTTGATTTTTTGGAGGCAAATTTAGATTATTCTTTTTGTGGTCATTCTGTTGAAATATTTAATCAGTATGAAAAGGTGGTAGCCGGTCAATATTCTCCTAAAAAAAACATACTGGAATTATGTGATACCGTCTTTGGGCCTCCAATGCATACGTCTTCAATTGTTTTTAGGAATAATTTCAAATTACCTAAAAGTATAAAGTATCTACCCGCAGGCGATGATGCCTTGGAGTGTATATTAGCATCTAAAGGGAAAGCTTTTTGTTTCTCAGAATCGATGAGTGTTTATAGGTTGTCGGAAGCAGGAACATGGTCAACTCTTAGCCAAATTAATAAGAATTATAAAACATTAATTATTCAACTTTGGATAATTAGGAATTTTCCTTTACTCCTATTAAAACAAGCTAGGCGGATAGATAGTCTATTTCGCTCGACATATAAAGAGAAAAAACTATTTTCTAATGCATTTACTTTTAAAGAAAAGTTAACTATATTAATTGTACTTGTATTTTACAAATTATATATTAAGGCGTCAATACTAAAAAACAGATTACTCCCTAAATGATTGAAAACATAACGCATAAAAATCTTCTTCTTTCAGTTATTATTAGAGCAGCATATCAAAAGGAAGGTATTGCTTTTTTTACACCCGAAAATTTTTCACAGCAATTAGGTTACATGAACAGGCCTCAAGGTTATGTCATCCCTCCTCATGTCCATAATTTAGTGCCACGTGAGGTTACTCTAACTCAAGAGGTTTTGTATATAAAATCGGGTAAGGTAAGGGTTGATTTTTATGATGATGATAAAAACTATTTACAAAGTTCCATACTGCTAAAAGGCGATGTGATTCTTTTGGCTCAGGGCGGTCATGGATTTGAAATGTTAGAGCAATCGGAAATGATTGAAATAAAACAAGGCCCATATTGTGGGGAAGAAGATAAAGTACGATTTGACCATATAGAAACGCATAAAGTTGAAATCAAATAAAAGGTCAACAATCAATTAATTTCATGATCCCTGTAAACACGCCCTTACTTAACGGCAACGAAAAAAAATACCTGAACGAATGTATCGACACCGGTTGGATATCGAGCGAGGGGCCCTTTATTAAAAGGTTTGAGGAAGAAATGGCTTCGTATGTAGGGCGAAAATTCGGAGTTGCCGTTTCTAATGGCTCAGCGGCCTTGGATATTGCTGTAAGAGCTCTTGGTATTAAGGAAGGTGATGAAGTAATCATGCCAACGTTTACCATTATTTCACCGGCTCAATCGGTGGTTTATGCCGGGGGCAAACCCATATTGGTGGATGCCGATGCACAAACCTGGTGCATGGACGTAAACCAAATTGAGGCTAAGATTACCCCTAAAACGAGAGCCATTATAGTCGTTCATATTTATGGATTTCCCACTGATATGGATCTTGTAATAGCCTTAGCCAATAAATACAAATTACATATCATAGAAGATGCAGCAGAGATGCATGGGCAAACTTATAAGGGTAGACAGTGCGGTAGTTTCGGACATATTTCCATTTTTAGCTTTTATCCTAATAAGCATATCACCACCGGTGAAGGTGGAATGATAATGACCGATGATGAAACATTGGCCGAAAAGTGTAAATATTACCGCAACCTATGTTTTAAACCCGAACGCCGTTTTGTGCATGAGGAACTGGGGTGGAATTATCGAATGACCAATTTACAGGCAGCGGTTGGCGTGGCTCAGTTGGAGAAAATAGACACTCATATACTTCGGAAGAGAGAAATTGGCGCACTCTATAACTTATATTTACAAAATGTTTCAGGCATTGAACTAATGCCGGTAAATACGAGCTTTGCAGAAAATATTTACTGGGTTTATGCTGTAGTGAGCAAAAATAAAACTGCCATTCAACTCATGAAACTATTAGGCGAAAAGGGCATAGGAACGAGGCCGTTTTTCTACCCAATGCATTTACAACCCGTATTTCAAAAAAAGGGGTGGTTCATTAGTGAACATTATCCTGTAGCCGAACGAATAGCAGAATACGGGTTTTATTTGCCGAGTGGATTGGGCATCACCGATGAAGAAATTATGGAAGTATCAGACGCATTAAAATCAATACTATAAATGCATTTTAAAGATTACGCCAATTATTACAATTTATTATACAAGGAT
>CANNQU010000142.1 GCA_947507965.1 Bacteroidota bacterium | reverse complement strand
GCTAATGAGAAGCCATCAACACCCTCATGAAGCGACGGAAAACCGGATGCATCGACCCTGTTGTATTGTCATCCTGACGAAGGAAGGATCTCAAAAAAGCAACGACATAAAACAACGCTAATGAGAAGCCATCAACACCCTCATGAAGCGACGGAAAACCGGATGCATCGACCCTGTTGTATTGTCATCCTGACGAAGGAAGGATCTCAAAAAAGCAACGACATATAACAACGCTAATGAGAAGCCATCAACACCCTCATGAAGCGACGGAAAACCGGATGCATCGACCCTGTTGTATTGTCATCCTGACGAAGGAAGGATCTCAAAAACCAACACGATAAACACCACTCATCATCAACCATCAACACCCTCATGAAGCGACGGGAAACCGGATGCATCGACCCTGTTGTATTGTCATCCTGACGAAGGAAGGATCTCAAAAAAAAGACACGATAAAATAATATTCATTGAAAGCCAGCGCATCAAATCCGGAATTTACCGTCTTATTTTTTACAGATATAGACGAAGGCCGGAGGAATATTGAGCAATGTAAAAACAAGCTTCACTTCGGAAAAGTGTTTCTTTAACTTAGCATAATCAACTAGCGAATATTGATATTGAACAAATAAACCATCTTTCTTTAATACCTTGCACGCTTGCGTGATGATATCATTTTTAACCTCCGCACTGATATTGGCTAAAGGCAAGCTCGAAATAATATAATCGGCACTTTCGGGTTGTAAATATTGGTCTAAAATAGCGGCACTTTCATTGATGACAATCAACCGGTCATCTACTTTTTTCTTTAATAAATGCAGAAAATTATCATTAATTTCAAAGATATATAGCTTGCTTTTCTTCGAGAGCTTGGAAAGCAGATGCTTCGTTAAATAACCATCGCCCGAACCTAACTCAACCACAATATTATCTCGGTGAAAACGCATCGAAAACATCATCTTTTTTGCAAGAAATCGGGAGCTGCTTGCAATAGCTCCCACTTGCTTGAAGTTGGTCATCGCTTCCTTTATAAATAAGAACTTACTCATACCACTAATATCCGATTAGGTTAGTTTATTACCTTAACACGTAAGCCAATAAAACACTTGTTTATCGTCTTTGATCTTTTTTACAATATCCTCACATGTAATGAGACTCCAAAAACTTGATTGTTCAATAATAAGATAATTTAAACGATTTTCATGTATTATTTTATTTGCCTTGATAAATCGAATGATTCCTTCGACATACAATTGACACAACATCCGGCATCATAATTTCTACTCATCATCAACTTGCGACTCATTTACTATACAGCACCACATAATTAGAATATTAAAATAATTTCACCTCCCCAAAATAGTTCTTGTATTTATAAAAGCGTTTTATAATAAGGTTTTTCATGACCATTATTGAATACACAAGATGATAAACCATCGCATTTAAATACTTTTTTTTTTATTTGGAGGTAGTATATGAAGCAGTCTATATTTGCATTGTGAATCGAAATCAGATTCTTTTATTGACCACTGATCTTCCAATCTTCAGTCCAATAAATTTAGGCACGACGGCCTACAAACGATGAGCAAAATATGACACGAAGTTACCATCGGTAACCATTTACATTGAGTTGTAAAATCATACTTCATCCTATTCTCCTTATAAATTTAGCGAAGCATTTTAATGTGCTTTTAAGCTAAATGATAATGCTCTCTTCAATAATGAATACTTAAAACAAACAGCCATTTTTAAAGACAACCTTTAACACGATTACCAAATGAAACTAGTTACAAACGTATTACTTCTTACATCATTGCTCTTAGGAAGCAATAGTGTAGCCCAGGATCTCGATGTTGGGCATATTAGCAGCAGCACATCCGACCTGTCGGTGGTGGGTACAGGATCAATTTATATTTCAGGTAATGTTACCATTACCTCTACCGGTATTTATAAAAATGATGGAGCCGTTGAAATTAAAGGTAACATTTCCAACGATAAAGCGAGTATGGCACCCGGTGCCGGCACAACGTCGCTTACGGGCACGTTGAGCCAAACCATTGAAGGCGCCCAGCCCTTTTCCTTCTACGACGTAACCATTAATAATACCTCTTCCGGGGCAAGTAATATCGTGCTAAGCAAACCTATCGTGATAACCCATAGTGCGGCGTTTACCGATGGCGTTATCAATGCCGGAGCCAACACCGTTTCTTTTGCAAACAGTGCGATATGCGCTGCAGTAACCAGCGCATCGTATGTAAATGGCTTGGTGGAGAAAGTAGGCAATCAAGCATTCACCTTCCCGGTGGGTGATGGCACGAAAGCGCGTACCGCGAGCATCAGCCCTCCTTCTTCTAATACCGATGTGTTTACTTGTAAATATTTTTATACAGATGCATTTACTTCGGGTGATACGTATGACGCGGGTATTAATCGAATAACCAATAAAGAATATTGGGAAATTAATCGAACCGTAGGAACTTCAACTCCCATCGTTACGTTGAGTTACGACACCAACTATACCGGCACCATAGCCACTCTCGCCGACTTACGTATTGCCAATTTAATTGGTACTCTTTGGTCGAATAGGGGTGGATCTGGCTCTGGAACTTTGGCCATTGGTACCGTTACCGCCGGCACCGCCTCCAGTACCTGGGGCAGATATACGCTGGCCAGCTCTACGACCAATAACCCGTTGCCCATCGAACTGCTTCGATTCGATGCCACTTATAACGCTACGAAGAATGGGGTGGACTTAAGTTGGGCAACAGGCACCGAAAAAAATAGCGACCATTTTATTGTCGAACGTTCCCTTAATAGTATCAACTGGGTAGGCGTATTGCAACAAAAAGCAGCAGGTAATAGCATCTCCTTGCTTCAATATGAAGCATTTGATGGTACACCATTTAGAGGCACTGTTTTTTACCGATTAAAGGAAACCGATTTTAATTTGGAATTTGCTTATTCTGCGGTGCAATCGGTATCGAAAAACAGGGATGAATCAACGATGAATATCACCCCAAACCCGGTTACCCATACTGCAGCTATAAATTTCAAAGCCGATATAACCGGCGATTTTCAGGTAGCGATGAGTAATACCCTCGGGCAGCTGGTACAACTTAAAACAATGGCCTTACTGCGAGGTGAAAATAAAATTGAATTAGACATGGAACAACTCATTCCAGGAAATTATTTCATCAAAATATATTCCGTCAATTCTTCAAAAATTAAAATTCAAAAAATCATAAAATCCAACTAAATTTTAAACTAAAAAATATCATGAATATCTTACTCACACAACAAATAAAAAAGGCAAAACACGTTTTTGTTGTTTTTATTCTACTTCTTTATTCCTCTGTAATTCAAGCCCAAAATGGGGTAGGCGTAAATACTACTTCCCCGAAATCCAATTTAGATGTTAATGGAT
>CANNQU010000141.1 GCA_947507965.1 Bacteroidota bacterium | reverse complement strand
TCTCTTAAATCAATTTGATGAATGGAGATTCCACCAGGCTTTAAAACCCTAAAAGTTTCACTCACCGTAATCTCCTCAAATCTTAAATGCTCATATACATTATTTGAATACACCATATCAAAAGAATGATCCGGAAAGGGGAATCCTCTTCCGTCATATTTTTTAAAATGCATGCCTTTTGATATGATGAAGTCATCCGTAAAATAACGATCAATGTCCATCATGTCAACCGTTTTTGCTCCATTACATTTAAGTTTCTCTGCCAATTGATAGGATTGTCCAGGACCCAATTCTAAAATATTTTTATCTTTAAAATCAACATACTTCACCAATCGATCATAGGTTTTGTTAATTTCTAAAACATCACCAAACATTCCGGTAGCGTTGTTTCTTCGCCTTAAATATTTAATTAATTTGCATTTAATCAGACGGTTTTTAATTTTTTCTATGCCTATGATCATGCCTTTTGAACGAGCTTATATAATGCTAAATAATGGTTTGCCATAACCATAGCTGTGAAATTGTTTTTATACTTATGAAAAGCATTCTCTACCAAAAAAGCCTTACTTTGCAGGGCGTAATGTATCGCATGGTCTAAACTTTTAGAACAGGTCGTCTCAAAAAACGATACTTCCTTATCGGTATATAATTCCTTAAAGGATGGAATGTTACTCGCCACGACCGGTACTTTTTTCTCCATTGCATCGCATATACTTAATCCAAATGCTTCCACATAACTAGGCATGACAAAAACATCAAAATACGGGTAATAATTCTGAATATCATTTCGATAACCCATAAACCGGCATCGATCATTGATACCTAATTTATTGATTAAATTTTGCAAACTATTTTTATAGTTTCCATCACTAAAAACAACCCAATACCAGTCCTTATTTTTAGAGATAAATTCTGGAATTACTTGCAATCCTTTTCTATGCAATAAGGCCGAAGTCGTTCCTAATATTTTATATTTTTTCTTTAGGCTACACAATTCAAAATCTTCAAAATCGACACCCGTAGTTTTTAATATAGTACCATTATAAACCACGTGATTACGGCTCTTCCTAAACGTATTCGTATAATACTTTTGCAATGAAGAGGAAACATAAACTACATTTTGTTTTGATTTTAGTACCGTTAACCATAAAAGCTCCAGAAGGTAATTTTTCGGAAAGCGATACACATTATTAAGATCTTCTTTTATATAGGTATGAATCGTGCTGATGGTTTTTCCACTTATGCTTTTTCTATTTCTATGTACAAACCAATCGGCAAAAACGAGATGAGAATGAATGATATCGTAACCACTAAAATCAAACGATTTCCAAAATTTCAAATGCGTTTGCTTGCACTCAAAAGGTAAATTATTGATGGTTTTTTTTAAATAGAAAACTTCAATATCAGCCTCATCCTTTAAATAAATTGATATAAAATACGCAATTTTAATTGGAGCACTATCACTTAACGAAGGCAATACAAGCGCAATTTTCAAGGCTTTTTTCATTTCTGTAACGACACCTTTAAGGAAGCAAAGAGCAAAAATACTTATTAAATGGGAGCTACCCAAGTCCATGTAAGTAAATCAAAAATTACATTATTCCTAGATTGAAATTGGTTTCCTTGAGTGGGATGATAAAGTGCGCGCATGCTGCTTCACCGCTTAACAAAAAGCTGATGTTTATTTAAGTCACATTATTAGTTATCTCGGAGTGATGGTGGAAAATATCACCTAATTCATTTCCGTCAAAATCTTTTAAAGCAGTAAATTGCACCTACAATAAGTGGCTTCCCCACGTATTCAAATGAAAACAGAAACACGAACAATTTCTTACGTATTGCAATAAAAAAGGACATCCATTAATGCCAAACCTCGATAACCATTTAAGAATAAGCCGATGTCCACATTGTTTGATTAGTAACCCCAACTTATCCGGCTTGATTCCTGAATTTAGCACGAAAGAAGATAACGCTACGAATCTCCGATATTGGAGAGTTTACATTTGTGCCCGTTGCGGTGGGGTGGTCACGGCCTATTGTAATGAGGTGATACGAAACGTAGTAAAATATTATCCGGAAATAGAAACCGTGAACGAATCGTTACCCGCAAAGGTAAGAACCTTTCTTCAGCAAGCCATCGATAGTACCTTTGCACCAGCTGGCTCGGTGATGCTTTGCGCCAGCGCCATCGATGCCATGTTTAAGGAAAAAGGCTATATGGAAGGTGGCTTATACTCGCGTATCAATCACGCCGTTACCGATGGACTTATTTCGAAAGAAATGGAAAGTTGGGCTCATCATGTTCGTCTTTATGCCCACGATCAACGACCTTCCGATTTTTCTTCCAGCCTTCCTTCCGTTGATGAAGCAAAGCAAACCATCGAATTTACCAGAACACTTGCTGAGTACCTTTTTGTTTTACCTTCAAAAGTGCTAAGAGGAATAGAAGAAACAAAACTAGCACATACTAATTTAACCGATATGACCAGCTACGATTTGTAATCTATCGAACCCATATGGTCAATTCTTCGCATCTAATTACTTCAGGTATTTATCTAGCCAATCGAAGAAAACTCGCTGCCATAAAATGCTGTTTTGAGGCTTTGTTACCCAATGTCCTTCATCCGGGAAATAAAGAAATCGGGAAGGTACTCCTCTCATTTGAGCTGCCGTAAAGGCTTCCATACCTTGCCCTAATGGAACTCTGAAATCTTTTTCATTATGTACAATAAGAATAGGAGCATCCCAGTTTTTCACATAACGATCGGGGGAGAATTGAGTATATTGATTCGCATTTTCTTTCTTCCAGTATGGACCTTTTAGATCGTGATTCACAAAAAACATTTCTTCGGTTGTGCCATACATACTATTTAAATTATATACCCCACAATGAGCAATAAAACATTTGAATCGCTTGTCATGATTGCCAGCAAGCCAATACACGCTGTATCCACCGTAACTTGCACCCACACACCCAATTTTGTCTTTGTTTACGTATGATTCCCTCGAAATATCGTCGGAGGCACTTAGTAAGTCCTGCATCGCAAGCCCGCCCCAGTCGCCCGCTATTTGATCGGTCCACTCCTGCCCGAAACCTGGTACTCCACGACGGTTAGGTGCCACCACAATATAGCCGTTGGCCGCCATCAACTGCAAATTCCATCGGTAGCTAAAAAACTGGCTCACCGGGCTTTGCGGCCCTCCCTGACAATACAATATGGCAGGATATTTCTTTTTACCTTTCGCACTAAAATCAGGAGGGTAAACAACCCACGTTAAAATGTTCTTCCCATCTTTGGCTCTAATATCACGTCGTTCTACTTTTCCCATTTTAATATGCGAAAGCAACTCGGTGTTTATATTCGTAATCTTCTTTGGCTTGCCCACGGTTTGACTGATAAGAAACAGTTCATTCGGCGAGCTCATACTCATAATGCTTCCAATGATTACATGTGTTTTTCCTGATTGGCCAACCGTAAAGTCGGCAATATCTTGAGGTTGATCGGTGAGCTGCGTTGTTTTATTCTCCCCTTCTGAAACAGCTATTGAAAACAATTGAACAGCACCTTCCACTGCTGCATTAAAAT
>CANNQU010000140.1 GCA_947507965.1 Bacteroidota bacterium | reverse complement strand
GATGTAAACATTCAATTAAAATAAAGACGGCCGTTATAAAGAATGTAGGCCGCAAATAGCGGCCTACATTCTTTATAATTCCACCCATCGGACAAAATAAATTAAACACTAATTTCGCACCCTATGGCTAAGATTACCGGAGAATACAGTAATATTGATAGTCTAAAAAACAGTAGCTTGGTGATACATTATAATTATAAAACATTGGTTCGTGGTTACAAGCAGAATGGGCTGAGTAATCATTTAGGGAATGTACTCGCCGTCATCTCCGATAAAAGAATTACGCTTTGTGCAACTAGTGTTGTTTCCGGTTACGAAGCCGATGTAGTTTCCGCAAGCGATTATTATCCCTTCGGAATGCTAATGTCAGAGCGCTCCTATTCAAGCCCAGCTTACCGTTACGGCTTCAACGGACAGCAGAAGGATGATGAGGTAAGCGGTGAAGGGAATACAAATACTGCTCAGTTTTGGGAATATGATTGCAGACTTGGAAGGAGGTGGAACTTAGATCCGAAACCACAAATGGGTCTAAGTGATTTTTCTGTCATGGGAAACAATCCTATTTTAGTTTCAGATTTGAACGGCGATTCATATATAGTAAAAAGTAAAGAGAAAGATGCCAAAAAAGCTGAAAAGGACAAAGCCCAATACCTAAGAATGTTAAATAGAAGAACGGGAGATAAATATGGATATAAAGCCAGTGATGAACTTTATTTGATAAAGGTAGGTGGTAAAAATAGTAATAAAAGACACTCAAAAGAATTATCACAAATGGTACAAGCAGCAATTTTATCGCCAAATCTCATTACTATTACTTTAGTCCGTGGTAGTGCTGCAGCAACACCTGCTGACGACAAAGTTGTTTTCGATGACGCGGTAACAGGTGAAGTGGATATAACTGACTTATCAAAATCTTCTAGAGTTTATCAGGCTGGCCAGATTGCACATGTTTTGGCAGAAAGAACGAATTGGCCGGGCGGCTTTAATGCAAACGTAAATGCATTGTCGTATGAATTGGCTGCTGATGGTTTTGAAGCACAATTTTCTAGTGCACATCAAAAGGGAAAAGAGGCGGAAGGAAAGGTAGTTTGCGGAATGCTTAAAATAGCATACCAACTACCTGTACAAGAATTTAACCCACAATTAGGGGAAATTTCAACAGGTAATTATTATTCGGCAGCATGGACAGATTATGGAAAAAATAAAAAAAATAAGATTGTACGCTATGGATATCATCAGATATGGATTGATGACCCAAATAATCCGACATCTATCGAAAAACAGCAAACAGGGGTAGTTTCGGGTGGACATAGATGGAAATAGGTTCTCTTTCAAAATAAATGATCTTGAATATGATTAAATATGTTAAATGGTGTTTTCTGATTCACATTTGTCTTACATGGCAAATTATCTATGGGCAATCTCTCAGTTATTTGCATCTTGATAATTTCCATTTGGTTAATGTCTCAATGGATACTTCAACAAAATTCAATGATTATTCTACCTATAAGATTAAATTTTCTAATTATCATGACAGCATAAGTATTGTTTTAAGATTAACTAGAAAAAGCGTTCCAATGCTAAGACTTAATGATTGCAAATTAGATACAGGTATAAATTATACTATCCTATTTAAAGGCTGTACTTTAAATGATAGTCTGGAAAATACAGCAGTTAACTCTTCCTTTTATATGAAATATTGTAATTTTAAAGACTACAGTAATAGTTTTTATTTAAAATCGACCACAACAAGTAAAAGAATAAAATCCCATAGATCTACAAGGGAAGATGACATGAAATCTCAAATTATTTATGAATATAATAACCAAATTTTCTTAATAGATTCGATATCGCCTTGTAGACGAGATAGCATGGATTACAGATAGCTAATGGGAATGTATCATTTGTCACCTGACCGAAAAATGATTTTCAAATCGTTGATAATTTAAAAAGGAGACTACGCCGAACCCCTTACGGAAGGCTACAAAGAACTGGGATTAAGTTCAACCTATTATTAACCTACTACACTTCATGAGAGAGCTATACTCATGATAACAGCAAAATTAAAAGTATTTCATAAACTGTTCTTACTATTTAATTTCTCACCTGTTTATTACACAATTCATCATGTTAGAATAAAATGCTAATTTGCATCAAAATAGGATTATTCGTATGCGCTTTATTTTATTGACTCTTTCCCTTTTCTGCTCGTCTTTTTGCATTGCCCAGATTTCCTATAATACCACCTTGTTAGGCCAATGGCATAACGATAGCTTGCCCCCTTCAGGGAGCATCGCCGGTCAGCGTTTTAATGAGTTATGGGGGTATTTCGATAGTGCCAAAACAAAGGAATATATTATCATGGGGGGGTTGGATTCCACCTACTTTTTTGATGTCACTAATCCATCTAAAATTATTTTGTGCGACGTAGAAGCCGGTAGGTCCAAACATTGCACCAATCGTGACTACCAAACCTATTCGCATTATGCCTATGCCGTGAACGACCAAAACGCCGGCTCGCTCCAAATCTTTGACATGCAGTACCTCCCCGATTCGGTGCATAAAGTTTATGATGATGATACGCTAGGAAAATCAACCCATACCATCTGCATCTCGAAAGACAAACTATACCTATGCAGCAATACCAATAATGCTAATGTACGTCACAGTCTGCGTATAGCCAGCCTAGCACAACCCGAGAGCCCTACGTTCATCGCCACTTTCGATGCCCCAATCGTTGGAGGAAATCGGCTATTTAATAACATCCATGATATGATGGTGGTGGATGATACCGCCTATCTAAGCTGTGGCAATGAGGGACTATTTATTTATGATTTTAGTAATCCTTTAGCACCAAAATATGTTTACTCCATAGAAGTATATCCGGAGAAAGGATATAACCACAACGCTTGGTTAACCGATGACAAAAAACATATCTTGTTCACCGATGAGAATGAAGGTTTAGGAGTGAAACTATATGAAAAACTTAGCCCCACTTCCTATAAATCAAGGAGTATCTTTCGTTCTCACGTAGGTGCTCTGGCACATAGTCCTTTTATCGTAGGCAATTCCAAAGCGTATATCTCCTATTATCAGGATGGTGTTTATCTCTTTGACATCCGTGATGATACGAATCCGAAGGTGCTTGCCTATTACGATACTTATCCCGAAAACATTGGCTATGGTGGCTTTCAAGGATGTTGGGGTGTTTACCCCTTCTTACCCAGTGGCACCATCTTCGCATCCGATATGAAACATGGACTCTTCGCATTAAAAATGGGTGCAACCGGGATTAACTTAACAACGCCAGCAAAAGAAAAACTAGCAATACACCCAAACCCAACCAAGGGAAACATAAAGGTAAGTTTGTTTTCGCCTAGTACTGAAAAGGCAGAATTAAAAATAACCGATGGAAAAGGACGTGTGCTATTTACTGAATTGGTAACTTTACAATTTTTTAAAAATACCATTTCAATTAATACAGATTTATTTAGTCCCGGAATATACCATCTTCAGATTACCTCATCACATGCCATATATAATGCTTCATTGGTTAAAGAGTAAAGTTGCCGTCGAATGTTATAATGGAGCAATGATTTTTAGAGCTCCTGGTTCTCTTCGTGCGTTAATTTGGTTATTGCTTTTTTCAACCACCTACTCTTTAAATGCGCAAAAAAGAAATGGTTCGCCCGAAAGTGCCAGAGAAAAGCCATTAAATTTCTTTGGTGAAGAATTGGATAAAGAAGACTCCTCGCTCAGCAATTTTCAAAATTATGCTCCGCTCCTCTTCGCTCAAGATTTAGGAAATCTAG
>CANNQU010000139.1 GCA_947507965.1 Bacteroidota bacterium | reverse complement strand
GGTTTTCGTTCCTTTGTTCCGATTGTTTGGGGTTGTTTGGGTTTTCTTTTTTCAAGGATCCTCCACGGAATTTAGCTACCCACGAATATAACGTTCTAAAATCAACTCCATGAATTGATCCGAATTTACGGAATGAATAGTCCCCTTTTTGGAAATTCCGATACGATTGACCACCTATTTTCATTCGTGATTGACCACCAAGAAAATAGTTGTTTTACAGCCTGCAACCCTTTATTGATAGAGTTGAAGAAATTTTCAATAAGGTGGTCAACGGTTGCCGAAAATAGGTGGTCAATCGTGTCGGAATTTCCACCAGAGCTCTCATTCTTGCTGTTTTGTTTAATAACAGCTTCCTTGAAAATAGTAAGCCAGCTATTGATTTCAGTACCGTTGAGTTTGTTTTTTCGGGTATCTACTTGTTGCTTCTCTTTATCCCATTCGTTTTGTGAAATTCTTCGTTTAGTATAAATTTGAATACGTTTTCCTAAACCTGATACCATTAGAAATAACTGAATCGGCTTATTTAGCCTGGCATTAATTCCTGCATTTTTCTCTTTTTTTAGTTGTTTTATTGTCTTCTCAGAGATTGCTCCCTTCAGGTAATAATTAATGGTAACCATGATGATTTTATGTATGATTTTTGATGACTTAAAATTAGGCCTCTTCGAGCAGCTATTGATTTTCAACTCCTCAACAAAGATAAGAGATATAGCCGGAAAAAGTGGATACAAAAGTGGATACAAATATTCTTTTCTTGGCTTAATTTATATTACTTGCAAATTTTCACAAAATCGCTACAAATGAATGTATTCAATATTTTTAAGCACTTTTAAGAAAAAGATAGATTAAGTAAAGTTAAGTAAATGCGGTTCCGATGGAGCCACTGATAACACCCCCTGAAACACGGGTAAACCTTGCCAGAACAGGCTTAAATGCTGCTATAACTAGTTACTTAGTAGCACCTTTTTGACACAAAGTAACTATTAATGTTTACCCAAAATGCTAGTGTATTCTATTTTCCTGCGCGTGGAGTGAATCGACCGGAACGGATTATGTCCGATTACGTTCAAGTGACGAATGCCCTGATTGGGTAACGTTGTTTCTTGTGCACAAGAGACGTCCTTTCCTAGCGAGATCAACTTGTTCTTGGCATAGGCGATGATTTTACTGTCTTTTGCATCAATCATTAGTCCAGTTTTTGTGCGCTGGCTTTTCATACCGTTGTAAGGGTGCAAGGAAACTCAACTCCAGTATTGTATATTCGACCAATGAAATTACTTCACGCAACAAAACAATTTTTATTGGATAGAGGAATTACCGATGCGACGATTGGAATAGTTCTAGGAACAGGATTGCATAAAATTTTAGACTCCATCGAGGTATTGCAATCGTTACCTTATCGAGAGATTCCCAATTTCCCAATAAGCACGGTTGAATTTCATAAAGGGAATTTAGTGTATGGCCTGCTGGCTGGTAAGCACGTGTTAATAATGCAAGGAAGGTTTCACTACTATGAAGGATATTCCATGCAACAACTTGTTTTTCCGGTACGGGTAATGAAACTGTTGGGCATAAAATCCTTGTTTCTTACCAATGCGGCCGGCGGTGTTAACCTGAATTATAAGAAAGGAGATCTGGTATTATTGGATGACCATATTAATCTTCAAAATGGGAATCCTTTAATCGGGCATAATGAGGAGGAATTGGGTGGTCGTTTTCCGGATATGAGCCAGCCCTATAGCCCGTTCTTAAATCAATGTTTAAAAGATAAAGCAGCCAGTTTAGCGATTGAATTGAAAACCGGTGTCTATGCTGCCGTAAATGGCCCGAACCTCGAGACAAGAGCCGAATATCGATATCTAAAAACAATAGGGGCCGATTTAGTGGGCATGTCAACGGTGCCTGAAGTAATTGCAGCGAATCATTGCCAACTGGCCTGTGCCGCTATTTCCATTGTAACAGATGAATGCGACCCTGAAAATTTAGCGCCTCTAAATATCGCAGAAATTATTAAAGTGGCCGCTAAAGCGGATGAAAAGGTAGCGATACTCTTAAAGGAAACCATCGCTTTTTTATAATCACCTATACAAAGCATGTGAGAGGAAGAGAACGACAAGGGGTTGCATCATGGTTACTTTAAATGTTTAGCTGCTCATCGGTACAATTTTCTATATTTGTGTCTTATATTGTGATTAACGCCTAAAATGAAAAGATTATTTTTCCTCGTATTATTTTCTAATACCATCATTAAACTTATAGCACAGCCTGTTATCAGTTCCAGTATTTTACCGGTCATCGGCGATACCATTAAAGTAGGCGTCGATACCTTGCTTGTTTCTCCTGGACCTGCAGGCGCATTGGTAAATTGGGATTTCAAGAATCTGCCTTTGCATTATTCGTCCTCGCGAATTTATTTAGCGCCCGCTGCTACGTCCTATGCTAGTTTTGCACCCGCAGCTACGATCGTTCGTACCGACCCGGCTGGTACCTTTTATTCCTTTTGGAAAAACAATACGAGTGTTTCAACCTATTATGGTTTTATCGAGTTTAATAAATATGACCAGAGTTATAATTCCTTGCCTATTGGCTACTATAAATTTCCGCTTACCTATCTGAAAACCTATGTTGATAGCTTCTCTGCCACCACCAACCCGGGCGCTGTGGTGGGTGCCGGTAAATACTATTTCAGTGCTGATGCTTGGGGCACTCTAATTTTACCCCATAAAACCGTTTCCAATACGCTACGAACGAAATCGGTATTGTATATCGGTGATTCGGCAGTCAATAATTACTCTCTGACGGTCGATTATGCTTGGTATCTCGAAGGGAAAAAAGATCCTTTATTGGTGATCAGCAGCGTGGTGGTAAACCATGCCCTATATAAGAAATTTGCTATTTATGATAATGCCGTTGGCACGGGGATTCAGGTGGTAAATAACATGAAAGCGATTAACTTGTATCCTAATCCGGCGAGCAATCAATTGGTTGTTTTAAATTCTAATTTAGCACAGCATACAGATTACGTCATCTATAGCATGCAAGGTGATATGATGATGCAAGGTGAATTGTTAGAAGGGCAAACGACATTAGATATCAGCAAGCTTTCGCCCGGCGTATATCTTTTTAAAACAGCAACGGATGTCCAGAAATTTACCATCCAGAAATAAATGTAGTTGCTTTTGCCCCTTTCTTTCGGGGTTAATCCGAATTTGATGGTGCGCCACGAAAACAAGATGATCCGCAAGGACCGTATCAATGATGTTAAGTCAGTCCTATTCTGTAGCCCTTTTTTCGTAGATCCTAGATCCAATAACAAGTTCCCATTGACGTATTTTGATGCGAAAATTAGTTCTTTTAGAATGAGATCCTTCCTTCGTCAGGATGAACAATACAACACTGATTATTAAGGAGAATATACGACTGAATGATAGGACATCGAAATTTGAGTAATTGACCCTCTTGTATTCTCATCCTGACGCAGGAAGGATAACAAAAACCAACGATAAAAAACAACGCTAATGAGAAGCCATCAACACACCCATGTAGCGACGGAAAACCGGATGCATAGACCCTCTTGTATTCTCATCCTGACGCAGGAAGGATAACAAAAACCAACGATATAAAGCAACGCTAATGAGAAGCCATTAACACACCCATGTAGCGACGGAAAACTGGATGCATAGACCCTGTTGTATTGTCATCCTGACGCAGGAAGGATAACAAAAACCAACGATATAAACAACGCTAATGAGAAGCCATCAACACACCCATGTAGCGACGGAAAACTGGATGCATAGACCCTGTTGTATTGCCCAGACGAAGGAAGGAT
>CANNQU010000138.1 GCA_947507965.1 Bacteroidota bacterium | reverse complement strand
TCTCAATAAAAAAGTTTACTCAGGATTATGCCGAACGTGAAATAAAAGACAAGCGTGTACAATCTATGTTGGTAAAAGGCTCTAAGACGTATTTTAGTAAGGATTTATTGGAAGCACTTCCGTTTTTGAAAATAACATTTCTGCGTGATTCCGAAGACCGGGCACATATTTATTTTAAGAACTGTTTCGTGCAGATCACTCCCGATAAAATCGTTTCCAAGCCTTACAGTGAGCTGGAAGGACATATCTGGAACTCTCAAAAGCTGGAACGCGAATTTAATTTACCGGAAGTAACCAGCGAAGATGATATCACTTGTCAGTTCTCTTTGTTTTTGGCATTAGCTTCGGTGGGCGAAAAGGTAAACAATAAAGATACCGACGAAAAAGTAAAGACCGAGTACGGCGCGAAAATGCTGAGCCTGATGAGTACGGTGGGTTACTTATTACACGGCTATAAAAACCCGGCCATTGCGAAAGCGGTGGTGGCCGTAGATGCGAAGATTAGCAGTGCGAGCGAGGCGCACGGTGGCTCCGGTAAAAGTATTTTTAGCAAAGCCATAGGTATGATGGTACGTGTTCACCGGATTGATGCGCAGAATTTCAAGTTCGATGGGTCTTTTCCTTACGACGGTTTGGCACAGTCGCACCGGATCATCGACTTTAACGATGCCGGGGAACGTTTTGATTTTACCAAAGCCTTTTCTATTATTACCGAAGATATGCTGGTAGCCCGGAAATACCTGGGTGCGATGTTGTTGGCGTATGAGGATTCTCCCAAGGTATATGTTTCCACCAATTACACTTTAAAAGGCGATGGAGGCAGCCACGCCCGCAGGCAGCATATTATTGAGTTTGGCGATTTTTTTAACCCGAACAATACGGTGAAAGATTATTTCAAGACCACTTTCTTTAGCAAAGATTGGGATAGAAATGAATTTGAATTGTTTCACAAATTCATGTTGCTTTGTATACAAACGTATTTGAATGAAGGGCTGGTACCATACCCGGTATGCAATTATGCCGAGCGCAAATTATTGGCCTCTATGCCTTTGGAGTTCATTGACTATTTCGATGAAGTGATTCTGCAACGCTGCACCTACAACCCTGGAGAACGCAATAATGATAATCCTTTGGAAACGTTGTACAATGAATACAAGGAGGCAAATAAGAACTCAGATATTAAACAAGCCTCTTTCACTAAGTGGATCAGTAAAATTTCCGACCATCGGAAATTAATTTTGAACCCGCATACTTCCGGGGAGCGTGATCGGAGAGGCAATAAAACGTATTTGACGTTTTGGAGTTAGACGTCTTGTTTTTTTTACTCGTAAGGGGTTTAGAATATAAGTGGACAAAGTGGAAGCAATAGCTAAAAGGCAATAGATCTATACATTTTCGTTTGTCCGCTTTTTGTTTTTTGAATTGGTTGTAATGAAAATAATGGATGTTTTGATTAATAGAATATTCATTACCCTAAATGCTTCAATTGCATTTACTCAGAATGGACTGCCAAAACACCGATCTATATTCACTTTTGCTTGTTGTCCATTTTGTCCAGTCATTCTCGTCATTGATTTGAATAACTATTTATTAAAAGTATATTTGCTATTACGCATAAATAAATAATGACCAATAAAGAAGAAATTAAAATGGAAGAAGGATTCTATGAGCAAATCATTACAACAGCCGTTGCAAAAAGAATTGCTGGACTAAATAATCCTAAATTGGTAATTGAGGAATTCAAGAAGGAGGATGGAGCGGTCTATCTAAATCGATTTTTTCAATCCATTATTCAACAAGCTTTTGCTCAAATAATTTCTAGTCGTGATGATATCGCAAAACCAAAGCTAATAGATCTTTCAAATCAACTTATTCAATTGATTTCAGAATTCACCAGCGATGGAGATTTCTTAGAAGATAAAGTGAATGAAAATGGCGAAATACTTAAAGCATTATTTCTTAGCGAAAATTATGATAGAGCTAATATTGATGATCACATCAAAGAAGTTTTCCCTCTATCGGGATTGAGCGAGTCCGAATTATTTTCCGGTAACAAAGCTGGAATCTCATTGGATAGTGAACTGAAGAAAGAAATGTTATCTTCTGATGAAATCTGTTGGTTAGTTTCATTTATTAAATTTGAAGGTATTCGACTATTTGAACAAGTATTCAAGACTTTAGAACAGCAAGGCAAAAAGATAAAAATTATTTGCACTGTTTATATGGGTGCCACCGATATCAAAGCCATCGACTTTTTAAGTGAGTTTAGCAATATTGAAATAAGAATATCATTTAACACGAAGCAAGAACGTTTGCATGCAAAATCTTACATTTTCAAAAGAAATACTGGATTTCATACTGCATATATTGGCTCTTCAAATTTGTCTCGTTCAGCTTTAACAAGTGGTTTAGAGTGGAATCTAAAAATAACGCAACAAGAAATCCCTCACATTATTACTAAATGCCAGGATACCTTTGATACATATTGGAATGACCCGAACTTCGTTCTCTACAATCCCTCAGTGCATCGACAAGATTTAGTAGAAGCTTTACAACAAGGAAAGAACCCTTCGAAACAAACGGATGGCACTATCCAGTTTTTTAATATTTCATTATTTGATTTTCAAAAACAGATATTAGATCAAATGGAAGCTTGCAGAAGCAGAGGTGAAAGAAAGAACCTTATCGTCGCGGCCACAGGCACAGGTAAAACTGTCATGGCTGCTTTTGATTTCAAGCGTTACCTAAAAGAAAAGCCAACTGCTAAATTTCTGTTCGTAGCGCATCGTGAAAAAATACTAGAGCAGTCACGCATGACATTCAGGCAAATATTGCGGGATCCGGAATTTGGGGAATTATGGGTCGGAGATCATAAACCAAATGGATATAATCAATTGTTTGTTTCAATACAAACTTTAAATAACCAGATTGATAAACTGCAATTAAATCAAGACTTCTACGATTATATTGTTATTGATGAAGTTCATCATAGTTCTGCAAGTTCCTACCAACGTTTACTTAACAAGTTTTCTCCTGATCTATTAATTGGACTTACTGCCACTCCTGAAAGGCATGATGGGAATGACATTACAAAATATTTCGGAAATGTTATTTCGGCAGAAATTAGATTACCTGAAGCATTAAACCGCAGGTTGCTTTCACCTTTTCAATATTTCGGTTTAAGTGATAATTCTGATATATCCTCCGTTTCATGGAGACGCGGTCGCTATGATATAGCGCAATTAGAAAAGGTGTATACTGAGGACCATCGGAGGGTTAATGAAATCTTAAGGAATTGCCAAAAATATTTGAAGGACATTCAAGATGTTAGAGCTCTTGGATTTTGTGTGTCTCAAAAACATGCAGTTTTTATGAACGATATGTTCAATAAAGCAAACCTGAAATCCGCGGTCTTAATATCTGACCAACATGAAGATCGAAATATTATAATTAAACAATTTGAACGAAAGGAAATCAATTACCTTTTTGTAGTCGATATATTTAATGAAGGGGTTGATATCCCTGAAATTGACACCTTATTGTTTTTGCGTCCAACAGAAAGCCTTACCATATTTCTACAGCAACTCGGCCGTGGATTACGAATTCATGAAGATAAAGAATACCTTACTGTATTAGATTTTGTCGGCCAATCCAATGCTGAATACAGTTTCGAGCACAAATTTCGAGGTATGCTAGGTAAAACACATACCCGCATTAAAGATGAAATAGAAAATGGATTTCCACATCTTCCTTTGGGTTGCTCCATATACTTGGAAAAGAGTGCACAAGAAATTATTCTTAGCAATATTTCAAAAAACACAAAAAGTGGCAAGCAAAACATTAT
>CANNQU010000137.1 GCA_947507965.1 Bacteroidota bacterium | reverse complement strand
CGTTGAAATACTTTTTCTCTTTCCGACATTGACAAACCTGGTTGAATAGCCCTGCGAATGGTAATGGAAACGGAATCTGCGGTTGACTTAAAACCACCTGTTCTTTTGAACAAATCAGTGAGCTTATCGCCACTTTTTTCCAGGCTATAACGACCCGGGTTTAACACTTCTCCCTGTACCAATACCATGCGCTGTACAGAATAACCAGGAATACCTTTTACTACAATGATATCAAAGGGCTGCAGTTGTATATCGGCCGATACATCTTCTTTATTGGTAACATTCACAGTAAACACCTCTGTTTGCAAATAATCTTCCTTGGTAACATCTGCATTTTTTATTCTTCTAGAGATCTCTACATTGGTTGCAATGCCAGCTGCAGCTAGGCTTCCATTGGACAATAAAACATCCCTGAGCGTAAGATTTTCGCGCCAACTAACCCTTCCGGCTACACGAACAGCGCCTTCAATACTTACAAATGCTTGGTCTTTATAATCGAAGATAGAATGCACATATATAGAATCATCGCGTACTAAGCTGACGTCTTTATTGAAGTTTAGTACAGAATCCAAACTCACTGAAACAATAATAGGTAGTTTATTGGGCAAAAAGCGGAAGATGGAGATACGACTGGTAAATGCATCAGCATTAACACCACCCGCTTTTTCAACCAAAGACTTCAAACTTAATCCTGCACTCAATTCATAAGCACCGGGTCGGTTTACAGCACCTTGCAACATGATTCTGTTTTCATAATGATCCAGCAATCTTCCTACATAATAATCATCGCTTCCATTGGCCTTGAAACTAGCGTACCGATCGGCTGACAGGTCTACTATTTTCTTTTCCTTATCTGTAATACGGCTTACGCTAACAGAAGCGCTGTAGGCTTCATCTGTAAAGCCGCCACAATAATCCAGTAATTCTTTAAAAGTTTCTTCCGCAAGCAATTCAAATTTACCAGTTCGCTTCACTTGACCCTGAATGTTGACCCTATTCTTATAATACGGTATGCGAATGACATCCCCTTCCTTCAAAAGCAGATTGTCTTTTTGGTTGCCCTTTAATAAAAAAGAATATAAATCAGCTGTGCGTTTCACCTCATTGCCTCTAACAATTTCAATGGCACGATAAGAACCCATATTGGTTGGTCCGCCACAAATATAAAGTACATTGTAGAGGGTAGTCAAAGAGGAAACAGTAAATGTTCCGGGCTTTTTAGCTTCACCAATAACAGTAACGCGTATACTGCGAATTTTACTCAGCGAAACTTGAATTTTTGTTTGTCCGCTTCGAATGGCTTTGTAAATGGTGGAAGACAGTTTTGATTTTATTTTTTCTGAGGCCTGCTCAATACTTAATCCAGTAACATACAAGGGGCCAACATTGGGGATATATATATATCCCTCTGCATTTATTGCAAGATTATAGGTTTTTTCACTCGTGCCATAAACAATAAGTACTATTTCATCATCAGGCCCGAGTATATAACCCGATGGAGTAGAAATTCGCAGATTGGGTTCAAATGTCAGGCTGTTTTTGGTAAAAAGCTCCGATCCAAATATGCTAGCATCGCTGGAGAAATCTTGCATGGGCATGCTGGTAATATTTTGCCCAGTAGAAGATGGTGTTACTATTTCGTTGTTTTTTATGGCTACAGTCGTTACCATTCTTTTACGCAGTTTGGCAATTTCTGCCACAGGCAACCGACGCTCTTCAGCAAGTTTATATAACTGCGTTTCCGTCATCCCCATTTCATTCATTTTGTCCTGCAGGTTTTTTATATCCCCCTCTGTATAGTCATCAATTTTAACAGCACTTAAATCCCTGGATTGCAACAACGTCTGTGCATGAGATTGAATGGAGGAGCTAATAATGACACATAAAACAAGAAGGATCCTTCTAATTTTTTTCATTGACACTCTATTTTAATTAAAGCACTTAGGATTAAAATAATGATAACCTTATTGCAGTGCTAAGATACAGAATATTTCCTATTAAACGGGCTGCCCCCACACTGTAACGAAGATGTGTGAAGGGGAAAATAACCGAAGCATATTAGCAAGCAATCTATATTAAATAAAAATGAACCATTTGACCTTTTTTAGTTCACATAAGACACCGCTATTTTTAAATTTTCATCTTCAGTGATGATTATTAAACTCCGCTGTTTATTGTAAATTTTATTTAAAGGGATTGTAATAATGCCAGCGGGATTTGTAATCGTATAAATTTGTCTCGAATTTTGAAACAACCGCAATCGTTTAATAGATTTGCTAGTTAGCTTAATGCGGATACTGTTGGAAGATTTTACATAGTTATACTCAAAGAATTTTTCCTGAACCAGTGGTTTTTCTATACTACTAAAATTTTTTGACTGCCCAGGTGCAATTGATTTGATATTATTTTCCGCTGTTATAACTTTTTTTGTTTCTTCAATAATTTCTCGTACTCCTGAATCTACTTTATCTTGCCACCAGTTTATCTTTTCATTGTAAAACCAAATATAATTATCAGTCGTTTTATAAGCATGATAGAGGTTATTTCTCAACCAGCGTTCTTTGGTTGGTTTATCAAATCCTCTTTCTGCTTCCGGAAATTTGGCATACAGGCCATCAAGGTATACACACTGTGCAAGGCTTATTGCCTTATATTTTTCTCTTAACGCCGGCAGTATCAATTTAGCACCCTGGTTACGGAGCCGTTCACCTGATAAAATAAAATCTTCAGGGTTTGTATACCAATAAGCGGTTTCATTGCCGTCAATTATTTCGGAAGCATTGGTCTTTGATTCCAACATGCCTTCTACAAAAAATGGCAGTAATGCCATATCTGTTTCAGGTAAAGGCCTATTTTTATTTTGATCAATCACCAATCCCAGGAGCCAAAATGAAAGTATTTTTACATCAGGTTTATATTTTTGCAGGGCTCTGATGAATTGACTACCTCGCTTTCTTACAAAATTTCCAACCTGTTGGTATGTTAGATTATTGTACAAGGAAGGTTTGTAAATCCAGGGGTTCATAGTAGGATCTTCATAATAATATTCCGCATCAAAACCAATTCCCTTTGCATTCGAAACCGCTATCGCCTTAGAGAGTTTTTCAATATTCCGGGATATTGTTTGCCAGCTTTTATCATCCAGCCAATGGGGCCCAGAATGACCAATGCCTCTTACAAATAAGAAATTATCAGTGAATTTTTTCCACTTAATTTTTGTAAGGTCGTCGTACTTAAAATAGGTATCAGGAAGTTTTACAGTATCAAAAACGTTAAAAACATCAACGTCAATAGAAAAAACCACCCCATCAAACGGAGCTTTTTCCATTTCTGTGATCTCCGATTTCAACTTGTTCACAGTAGGATAATCCCAGCCAAATTCAATCAGCTTTTTTGGGACTGCCTGACAAAATAAGGAGCACGGAACACTACTACCTAACAAGAAAAATATAAGTGATAATTTAAATTTCATAAAATAAAAACCCCTGACTTCTATTTGTTTGGGATTAATATAAGAGTGTGTAACATTATTCAAATCCCTAAAATCGGGCAGAATATACAAAGTATGAATTGAAATCAGATGTATTTTATTATATTTTCGGAATTGAAAAATATCAAATTCAGAAAAAATAATAGGGAAAAATAAGCTTAAACAAACAGGTTGATAAATATTCCCTGCGTTGCCAAAACGGAATAATTGGCTATTACCTTTTCCCGCGCTTTAAGGCTCATTTGAACACGCAAATCCTTATTTGTTAGTAAACGTTCTAATTTATCATACCACTCAGCAGTTGAATCAGCCCAAAACCCATCTACTCCATCCTCCACTACCACTTTATTAAAACCAACTGGGCTTACTACAGGAGG
>CANNQU010000136.1 GCA_947507965.1 Bacteroidota bacterium | reverse complement strand
GTCGTCACTTCTTTTCCAATGGCAGGGAAATGCACATCGGATGCAATAATTAAAATATTTTTGTAGGCGCCAGAGTCGATTAGGCTATTGGCTAAAAGCAATGCATCGGTGCCGCTTCGCCTCGAGTTGATAAAATCGAGTGCAAGAATTCCTTGTGGTAGATTTAATAAATCGGCCAAAAAGGAGGCATGATAACGCTGGTTGAAAGCAGGTGTTGAGGTTGCAAAGAAGATGCCATCGATAGTTGCCTCTATTGCCCCCAAACAGCTCAATGAGGCTTCGAAGGCTAAGGTAATAACGTCCTGATCGGGAAAGCATACGGACCTCATAGCGCCTTTCTTACCCAGTTGAGGATGCAACGTGATATCCTCTATTCTAAAAAAAGGCAACCCAATACCAACAGATATAATATTACTCATAGTCCTAATTCTTTAGCAATATTTATTTTTAAAATTTCCGAGGTGCCTCCGCCAATGAGCGTGAACCTTGAGTCGCGCAAATATCTTTCGATATTATATTCTACGGCATAGCCATAGGAAGCAAGTACACGAGATGCCTCATCGCAAATGCTCACGGCGCTTTCGGAGGCATAAAGTTTGGCTATCATCGCTTCCTTCTGCCTTGGTAAGTTTTTATCACTTAAGGTAGCGGCATACAACACATAGTGTTTCGCTGTTTCTAATTTTACCCACATGTCAGCGAATTTTAGCTGAACGGCCTGAAATTTCCCAATCGGTTTCCCAAACTGAATGCGTTCATTGGCATATTTCAATGCTTCTTCATAGGCGGCCGTAGCTACTCCAATGGCGAGTGCGGCCGTCATAATGCGTATTTCGGCCAGAATTTCTTTTAAGCATTTGGTACCTCCACCGATTTCCCCAAGCAAGTAGTTTTTTGGAAGCCTCACTTCGTCGAAGGCTACTTCACTCGTAACCGAAGCGCGGGCTCCCATTTTCTCGATACTTTTTCCAACCATCACGCCAGCAAGATGAGCGGGCACAAAAAAGATGGATAGTTGTTCGTGATTATCCGTTCGTGCGAGTACCGTGAAGAAATCGGCAACCGGTGCCGAGGTGACCCACGTTTTTTGCCCCGTCAACACAAAACCTTCTTCCGTTGTTTTTGCCATTGTTTTTATGGCCATCAAATCGCTTCCGGCATTCGGTTCTGTCATGCAAATGCCGCCAATTTTATTGCCTTTCAGGGCTTCGTTAAAATAGGTCTCTGTGATTTCCTGATCCCCAAAGCGGTATAAAAAATAGGTGCCCATCAACGATTGCATCGTGCAGGATGCAGCAAGGGAGAGAGAGCCTCTTGCTATTTCTATCACGGCCAGGGTATAGGAAACGATATCCAATCCACTCCCGCCAGACGCTTCCGGATATCGCATGCCAAAAAATCCTAAGTTACCGATCTCTTTAAATAAGTCGAGAGGGAATAATTTTTCTTCATCCAGTTTTCCGGCAACAGCGATTACTTTACGGTCCACGAAATCGCGAAAGGTGAGTTGAATTTGTTTCTGTATATCGGTTAATTCAAAATCCATATTTTCGGGTACTATAATTTTTTCTTTTTTGAAAAGGAGGAGATCATTTGAGTAAGCCGTTCCAGTCCAGCTACCATATTTTCTTGTGGAGGTCCAAAGGAGAAGCGCACCCACTGGTTGAAATCTGATTTTGTTTTTTTCTTTTTCCCTGGTTGAATATCGAAGAAATACCCCGGAACCGTCATTACATTATATTTTAGTGCTTCGAAGAAAAATGGTTCTGCGGTATTAATAGGTTTTGGCAGTTTTGATATATTCCCCCATAGGTAAAAAGTTCCTTTTCCTTGTGCCAAGCATTGAATACCTGCTTTGGTTAAGGCTTCTATCATCAGGTTACGTTTCTTACTAAAAACTTTTCGTAATGCTATGGTCTCCTTATCGGCATAAGGTTTATCCAGCACTTGCAGCGCAGCTCGGGTTATCGGTTGGCTAGGGCCGCCATCGATGGCACTGGCGGCACGGTTGAGGTTTTCTATCATTTTCTTAGGGCCGATAGCCCATCCGATTCGCCAACCCGGATATCGAAATGATTTGGTTAATCCATCGATTAAAAGCACCGGTGATGTGTTTACGTCATCAATATACCGAGCGGCAGATACCGGCTCTTTTCCTGGCTTTCTATTCTCAAAAATAAAATGCGAATAAAATTCGTCCAAGATTAAGGTACAGTTGAGTTTTGAAGCCGTTTCTACATAGGTTTTTAACGCATCGCCTTCGATTACATTTCCGGTAGGGTTACAGGGGTTGCTCAGGAGATAAGCATTCAGTTGGTGTTTTTTTATCACTCCGGGAAATGCCGCTGAAGGTATTTCAAAACCGTTTTTTTCGACCGTTGCAATGTGAACCGGATGGATACGACCTTGATGGTATTTCATCATATCTTCATACGCGGTATAATCCGGCGTTTTATAACCCAGTCTTACCTTATCCAATGCAGCAAATATTCGTGTTAGTATAAGTCGTCCACCCATGGCGACACTGACATTGTCGCCGGTGTATTTCGAGGCTTTGTTTTTTCGGTAGAGCCGGTTATAATGAGCGGCAATTTCCTCTCGAAGTTCATGTAAACCGCCAAGGCCTCCATAAGCTTGATCCTGTGATTCAATGTCGAATGATTTTATTCTTTCCGGTGCCCCTTCAATTTCGCCTATCTCTGGTTGGCCTTGTCCAAGATTCGCCCAAGCGGGATGGCCATTATAATAACCCAATTTCATGGCCTCTGCTACTACCCATATGACACCCATATACGGTACGTCTCTAAAGGCCCCATTGGTTAATTCTTTTTTCGAGTTTATTTTTTTAATCATTATTCTGGTATTACTACGGTGGCTTCAATTTCAATTACGGCCGGGTGGTCTAATAAATCGACAACAAAAATCATACTCATGCATGGATAATGATTTCCAATGATCTCTTTCCAAACTTTTCCCAAGGCTCTACGAGAGGCTAAATACAGGTCTCTATCTTTGCAAAAGCAAGTCATTTTACAAATATGTTCGGCTTTGCCCCCAGCTTTTGTTATGATGGCAACGATATTTTTTAGGGCCTGTTCAAATTGAGGAATTAGTTCCTCACTTTCAAATATTTCTTCGGCGGTCCAACCTACCTGACCTGCTAAATAGAGGGTTCTTCCGTTAGCGGCAAGAATACCGTTGGAATAGCCTTTAGGAGTAGGCCAGCCTTCCGGTAGTATGATTTCATGGGTATGCTGCATTGTTTATTTTTTGTTATTGGGTTGGATACCGTAAATCGTTTTCGCTATTTTTGCACTTACAATTTCATTTTTTACATCCTGTAAAACTTTTGCTCTTTCCCGTTTTTTCGGATTCCCATAGCCACCACCACCACCGGCAATTTGAGAATACAAGGTGTTTCCTGGAATTCCATGAGTCATATCCTTACTCATCGGAATGAATTTTTTACCACTCTTATATTGAAGTTCAATTTTGTTCAACACGCTTCCTTTACCTCCAAACAACCCATAATTGGGTTCCACATCTCCATCGCCAAACACCACCATAGTGGTGTCTTCTCCTCGCAGCATTATCTGTGTTTTCGTTCCCAGCCCGCCGCGCCACTGTCCTGCGCCGCCCGAGTCGCATAAATACTCATGCTGCAAAATGAGGTGCGGTGTTTGCTGTTCATACATTTCATAATCCTGGTCGAGTACTCCGCCCGAGGCATCAATCATTCCAATATGATCGTATCCGTCATCTCCTTTCATGGCGCCACTGCCACCTTTCATTCCAAGAAAACAAATATCGACATATTTTTTATGCGTTCGTGGGTGATTTCCTGTAAAAAGTGCACATAACAAATGATT
>CANNQU010000135.1 GCA_947507965.1 Bacteroidota bacterium | reverse complement strand
TTCCAATGGAGTTGTCACACCATAAAATATAAAGGTGCAAGAACAGAACATAAAGAATGGATTCATACCGGCACTATGTTTCCTGATTCTGATGCGTTTCCGAATTTTGAATTTGCAAAATCTTTGATGCAGCATATTGGTGATACCGGCACTCCATTGATGTGGGCGACGCATGAGAATACCGTTCTACGAAGCATCTTAAATCAAATGGATGTTTTTGAAATCAATGATGGTTCATTAAAAGACTGGCTCGTTCGCATGACAAGTGATGATGGACGTGAGGGAAGATGGGTGGATATGAACAAATTGACATTGCAAAATTATTTCCATCCCTACATGAAAGGGAGAACCTCTATTAAAAAAGTGTTGCCTGCTGTATGGAGTCACTTCCCGGAATTGCACACGGTTCCCGACTTTAAAGATTATGCACCTGAAAGTTTTATTGAAGGAATAATTGACCCTTATGACACGCTTACGAAAGGCATTAATTTTGAAGAGATGGACGATGACGTGGTAAGTGGTGGCACAGATGCCATGCGGGCATATCATAGAATTAGATTTGATGAGACTTTATCCATTGAACAAAAAGATGAAATAAGAAGACAGTTGCTGCAGTATTGCAAATTAGATACGATGGCCATGGTCATTATTGCCTATCATTGGGGACTGAAATAGCTTAACACGATGACACCAGAAGAAATAAAATTAAAAATAACTGAACTAGCATCAAAGCACCAAGAAACGGATGATAACGGTGATGCTGAACTTTTCGAGATTGATGCAGAAGGATTAATTATTACCTACTGTGAAGGTAAGGGCTACCTCATTAATGGATTTCCTACCGAAAAAAAGAAAATGCCTGAGGAGGACTTTGAGGAAGATTATTTCAGTCACGATCGATATCAACTATATCTAGATACACTCACCTGTGAAAAAGATGACGTTGCTGACCTGACATGGCATTATACGTCAACCTTTTGGCCCGATACATTTGATACCAAGTCGGATTTTATTGAAAGCACACGCGAGTCTATAAAGCCGGGAGGGTATTATGAGATTGAGTTGTGATTTTCGGGTTAATCCGAACGAACCAACCGGGTGAAATTTTGATTGAAAGAACATAACAGTCCGACTTTTAAAGCGTACTTTGGACTGTTTACCGCGAAAAAAGTGCGAAAAAATAGGCCTAAAAACGACTAAAAAATAAAATGAAACTCAATAGAATCAACCCATCCGAAGCAGTAAAGTTCGAAAAAACAAGACTGCTCCCCGCTACAATACAGTCCAAAACCCTTATTTAATAAGGGTTTTGTCGGTTAAAGGGGACAAAAGGGGACAAAATATAAGGCTGATGCTACCCAACTTTAAAGACATAGAAATTTATTTTGGGTGCCGCAGAGTGGCAGGAAAATCCGATTTCCACCAACCCAAAGACATCCGAAAAAAATGGTTCATCAGGTACAATTTCTTGGTTGAAGGAGAATACCAGCGCTTTAAGGTAAAGGGCGGAATTAACAAATTTCATTCCGTTGAAACACGTTTTCAAGAGGCAAAACTTTTGAAGGATAGCATGGAGTTTTTGCTCACCAATGGCTATACACCTATTGGAAATGTAATTCAGAGTCTGGAAATGGCCTCTAGCGATCCTGCTGAGATTGTACGTCAGATGCCAATCATTGAAGGATTGAAATGGGCCTTCGAAAAACATTCTCCTCATATTGCTCCGAAAACTCGAACCGATTACAATGGAATTTTATTAAATGTATATAAAGCAATTACTGAGTTAAACTACTCCAAACTCACTGTGGATGGATTTAAGAAGGCTCACCTTCGTGTGGTGATGGATCACTTAAAAGAGAAGAACAATCTTAGCAATAACCGGTATAATGCATACATTGAATATATAAAAGGAGTTTACAAGTCATTCATGCAGTTTGATGTGTTTGATGTGTCACCAATTGCCACTTTCGAACGATTGAAAGAATTGGAAGCAAAATCCTTTGAAACACTTACCTCGGACGAACGTTTGCAAGTATATGTTCACCTCGCAAAAGTGCATCCTGACTTCCTAATTTACTTTTTATTAATTTACCATACCGCCCTGCGTCCTAAGGAATTAGTCTCCTTGCAGATTTCGAACTACCATGAGGACTCAGCCAGTTTCGTCATCGAGGCAGGTGAAACAGTAAATTTACTTGGAGAAACACATAGTAAAACCAAAACTCAGAAAAGAAGGTATGTGGCTATTCCACCTGAAGCGATGGAATTGTTGCAATCGATGAACTTGAAACAGTTCCCAAATGATTATTTCATATTCTCCACCGGATTTAAACCGGGTTCACTAAATATTGACAGGAAACGTGCTACAGAGATTTGGCATCGTGAGGTGATTACCAAATTGAAGATCAATAAAAAGATGTATGGTGTGAAGCATCTTGGTATTGACGACAAGTTAGAAAATGATACAAGTATTGATGCGATACAATCGCAAGCAGGGCATACTACCAAGGAAATGACCAAACGCTACTCAAAGAAACTCAAAGAAGTCTATCAAAAGGAAATTAACAAAAAGAGCAAAGGGTTTTTGGAGGAGTAGTTAAACGCTGCTATAAAGCGAATTGTGAAAGTTGCTGAAATTCGTAAAAAGGTATCAACTCACACCGCAAGACATTCATTCGCTACCATCGGCATTTCTAGCGGAATTCCATGAGAAGTTATTAGTAAAATCCTTGAACATACAGACTTGAAGACTACGATGATTTACGCTAAGATTATGGATGAGGTTAAAATTGAAGCTATTAAGAAGTGGGGGAAGAAGAAATAATCCGCTACAATACGTATATATATATGATATTTATTACCTTCAAATAATCCGAATAAAAATACAGAACTTATAATTTGAATCCTCAAATAAACTAAATTAGCATCCTTATTAAGACAAAATGAGTAAAGAAAATTCAATAGACCAGTTAAAGTTTTTCCTAAAGGAAATGTTCCAGTTCAACGCCAATGACCTGGACTTTGGGATTTACAGAATATACAATTTAAAACGTAAAGAAATTGAAAACTTTATTGATGGCAACGACGAACAATGCATTGAACCAATTATCAATAAAACACTTGAACTTGTTAGCAACATTGAAAAGCAAGTTGAGTTAACTAGCCTGACAGCTTACTTAAAAAAATTCAATCAGGAAAGTTTGGTGAATGACCCTGCTGGAAACTTTGATAAAATACAACAGTTGATTTTAAATTTTGGAGCAGATGATGTTGAAAAGGACATTTTAACCGCAACGCTTAATTCATCTACCAAAGAATTCAATATTACAGATGAGATAAAGGATAAAATCTACAACCACATTCTCGGCTATTTTGAAATGTATTATTCCAAAGGAGATTTTGGCTATAACAACAGAAGCCGCAGTTTATACAAAGTGCCGTATGAAACCGACTATGATGGCAATGACACAATGTTTCACTGGAAACACAAAGGCAGTTTATACATTAAAACAGGAAATTCATTTAATGCCATCAAGTTTAAACTAAAGCATCTTAATAAAGAATTTGAGTTGCGGTTGGAAACAAATGAAGAAAGCACAGGCGAAGAAGTTGCTCGTAACAACAACAAAGACACAAAGCTAAAACACTACAAATTCAACCGATTTGAAGAAAAGGACGGAATTACCCGCATCGTATTCAATCTTTCTGATTCCTCAACCACAAAAGCGAAATTGTTTGAAGACTTATTCAAGGAAGTTTTCAAAAGCAAAGAGAATTTAGATAACTATTTATTTGCAGATGATAAACCAGTATTTAACGACCTGACTGGAAATTCCGGTCAAATTGACCACCCTTTTTCGCTCGCCACTGACCACCCATTTTCGGTGCAAACTGACCACCAAAAGTTGAATGATTTTTTGTTGTAAAAAAAGGTTGCATTTAGTGATTGTAAAATTAAGTTATTTCTAGTTCA
>CANNQU010000134.1 GCA_947507965.1 Bacteroidota bacterium | reverse complement strand
GCTCGGATTTTCTATCTACAACGCAACCATCGCATCAAAGGCATTCTCATAAGTATTATTGGAAGTGTTAGTCAGCTTTGTGTTACCATCGTAGTGGGCAGTTTTTGTTTCTCGTATTTTCTTATTCAACATCAGCCCTTTAATAGCATCGAAAGAACCTTAGTCGCCATCGTACCCTTCCTTCTTAGTGGAGCCATGATCCTTCTTTATTATAATATGGATTTGCTGCGTTCGCTCTTACTTAAAATAAAAAACGGTCGGCAAACAAGAGTTTACTTAAATGTGTTTACCTTATATAATGCCCGACAACTCACAACGGTGTTACTACTTTCCATCATTCGCTTTCTTGTTTTTAGCCTACAATATTATTTGCTATTCTTGTTTTTTGATGTCAATATAACATTTACTATATCCTTTCTTCTTTCCTCAAGCATCTTTTTTGTGTTGGCCATCATACCTTCGGTAGCCTTGGCAGAGTTAGGTATAAGAGGAGCTACCGCCATTTATTTCTTAAAATATTATGCAGCCAATGATTTAAGCGTATTAGCCTCTTCCTATGCATTATGGTGCATAAACCTGGCACTGCCAGCCTTACTTGGATTACTGTTTTTACCACAACTAAATTTCTTCAAGAAGTGATTTTCTATCTCTGTATATCGGCAGCACTCGGCTTGTTTTATCTGTCCTTGATTTGCTATTATTTAGTAGGTTGGTTGAAACTAAGCACTTTTGTTACCCCCTCTGAATTTATTCCTACAACGTATGTATCGGTGATTATTCCGGCACGAAATGAAGAAAACCATATTGCCAACATTATAAACTGCCTTCTGAAACAAAATTATCCGAAGCATCTATTGGAAATCATAGTGGTTGATGACGCCTCTACCGATGGCACAGCCGAAATAGTAAAACGTTATACGAATGAAGGCGTGCGGTTACTTCAGCAAAAACAAAACGACGAAAATAACGCATATAAAAAAAGAGCAATAGATTATGCCATCTCCCAATGCAATAGCACCATCATTATCACCACCGATGCCGACTGCAGGGTAAAAGAAAACTGGGTGCGCACCATCGTTGCCTATCAAAACAAACATAAAGCCTGTTTTATTTCATCCATCGTGGTTATGAATCCGGCTCCTACTGTCTTTCAGCAGTTTCAAGCCCTTGAGTTTGCCGGACTGGTAGGCATTGGGGCAGCAGCCCTTGCACATCGCCATCCCAACATGTGTAACGGTGCTAATGTTGCCTATCTAAAAGAGGCCTATTATGCAGTGAATGGCTTTCATGGAAATGATACCATACCAAGTGGTGATGATGAATTTTTAATGCACAAAATGTTTGCCGCTTTCCCTAATGGGGTTTTATTTTTAAAAAGTGAAGAGGCTATTGTTTCTACCCTTCCAGCCTTCAAACTCAAAGAATTTATACATCAGCGATTACGCTGGGTGAGTAAAAGCACCAAGTATGAAAACAAACGTATCACACAAATTTTAGCGATGTGCTATCTCTTTAATTTAACCTTGTTGATCAATTTTGTAGGGATGTTTTTTGGTCCGTCATGGGTATGGCTCTTTACCATTCAAATGGGGCTAAAAATTGTTTTTGAAGGCCTGCTATTACGGAAGGTCACCCACTTTATCAAGTCGCAAAAGCTACTGCTATGGCTCATCCCGGAGCAATTACTACATGTGGTGTATGTGGTTATCATTGGCCTTTTGGGCAATATCAAGTCGTACCAATGGAAAGGCAGAAAAGTTTAACTCAACGTTTCGGTCTTGGTATTTTATTCCCTACTTGAAACATACAAATAAAGGTCTTCAACCTTCTTACGCGCCCAAGGGGTTTTACGCAAAAACTTTAAACTCGACTGCATGCTGGGATTTTCGTTAAAGCAATTGATTTTTATTTCAAATCCCAAGTCGTCCCAACCATTATAATATTCAACCAAATAATTTATCATCGCCTCTAACGTTATACCATGTAATGGATCTTTTGATTTCGGTGTCATCTATTTTTTATTTCGTAAAGGTGTCAATAAGTACTCTAATCCATTGAGTCGTATCTCCGCCATCGACGCCATTAAAATTCCAAGGTTTCCTGGTGGAAATCCTTTTCGATGATACCAGATCAGATAATATTCGGGTAAATCACAAATTAGCCTGTCTTTATATTTTCCATAAGGCATTTTCATGGTCACCAATTGCATGAAATGTTTTTGAGGATCGAGTTCTTGCATTTTTCGCTTTTTAAAAAAAACAAACTTGAACAATAATACTTGAATTCACAAATCGAATTACGTTTTAAAGTCTTGAATGTGTGTAACCATCTTAATTGTTTCTAAATTATTAAATGCTGTTCCAATTACTTTTTTACTTTTGAAGCTGTGCTTTCATTCATTGTAAAAAAATTGCTATACGCTATACTGGTCATGCTGGGAGTAGTTTTCCTGGTGTTTTACTTGTTTCAGGTAATGCCCGACCCTTCTCAACTCACGCGCGGCCAGAGCAGCGACAGCACCACCAATGCCAATATACGCTTGGAGCTTGGCCTCGACCTGAACACTACCGACCGGCTGTTTTTATATTTGAACGATTTATCACCACTATCCATTCACAAGAAGACAGAAGCCAACAAAATAAAATATAATTACCAGGCGTTGTTTGATGTCGATGGTAAAGCCTGGGTTGCAAAAATGCCTTATTTACGACGATCCTATCAAAATCAAAAAAACGTGAGCAGCATCCTTCAAGAAGCTTTTACAGGTACCATCGTACTGGCTTTTTCGGCCCTTATTATTGCCTTTTTGATGGGCGTATTGATGGGTGTTATAGCCGCCTTAAAAAAAGATACTCGTTACGATCGTATCATTCTGGTGGTGAGTAATCTTGGTATTTCTATCCCATCCTTTTTACTTGCCATAATTATTTCATGGGTGTTTGGGTTGGTACTGCATCGTTACACGCATTTAAATATGACCGGCAGTTTGTATGACTACGACGTACTGTATGGAAAGGTCATCGCCTGGCCCAACCTCATCTTACCTGCACTGGCTCTTGGCATCCGCCCGCTTAGTATTATTACGCAGCTCACCCGAAGCAGCATGCTTGATGTATTAAGTCAGGATTACATACGTACGGCAAAAGCAAAAGGATTGGGAACCCGGCAAATGGTGATGAATCATGCATTACGTAATGCTTTAAACCCGGTAATAACAGCCACCGGTGGCTGGTTTGCAAGTATGCTTGCCGGAGCTTTTTTCATTGAATATATTTTTAATTGGAAGGGTTTAGGAAGAGTAACGGTTGATGCGCTGGAAAAATCTGACTTCCCGGTTATTATGGGAAGTGTGCTGGTAATCGCCGTTATTTTTATAACCGTAAGCATTTTTGTTGACGTACTTTATGCAGTACTCGACCCACGTATTCGACTCCATTAATTCCTTCTCAGCACCAACTGTTTATCAAGCTTCAAAGCAATTTCTCCGGCGTTGTCTTCTCGCTTACTTATACTTACTAACGTTCTGCCGGTTTTATACAAAAGCCCAATCGAAATAACATCATGTTTTGCAATTAATAATTCATCGGTCGTATCGCCCGAAGGAAGCTCGTCATAGCGCCAGGTATAGCCTTTCCACATACTTTTTAATGCGTGGTTTTCGTTTGCCACAAAAACAGTATCCGTAAATTGAAGACGATGGTGGTCAAGATCGATACACTGGCTTTTTGTATTAATTATTAGTTCTTCCAAATAGGGTATTTTACCCTGTGTTTTAAATGTAATGAGGTCGTTTGCTTTGCTAATCGTTGCGGTTATGGTAGATGATGGAATAAGTACAAGATTCAGTTTTAACTGCACCAACTCGTTATACTCTTTCTCGGTCAAGCCAAAATTAGGATGATAAGGCGGCACCCTCAGCGTATTATTTTGACTAAGATAATCATTATACCATTCTTTATTTTGTTCGGTTGCATGCTGCATACGAAGCATTAATTCG
>CANNQU010000133.1 GCA_947507965.1 Bacteroidota bacterium | reverse complement strand
TTAATTTAGCTGTTACATTTGTATCTACTGGACGTTTCTTTTTTCCCATATTGAAAAGATACAAAACCTGCTGCTTACTCGGTCAAACATTAAATTTCAAAAAACTGATACAAAACCTTTTTTGATTCGTTTCTGTTATAAATTCATTTGCTACGTGAGTATAGATGTACGTGATAACAATCTGTCATTTCTCAAAAAATATTAAAGTAAAAGCCCCCCGCAATATATGGCTAAATCAGGGTTAACACTTTCGTTAACACTTTTCAAAAAAAAGGTTTATATTTGCACAAATAGTTAACTGAAATGTCCTAACAATCAGTTTCTTATAAAATCATTTGACAGGAGCATCGGATTCATAACCCGAAGGTCGGCAGTTCAAGTCTGCTCCCCGATACGCTATGTTATTTCCGAAGACAAGCATTGTCTTTGGAAATAACATTTTTTATTTGTGAACTTATGGAAACGCTTTAGCAAAACTGTAAAAAGAGCAAAATGTATTTGGGTTTTTACACCGTTCATGTTGGATAAGTGCTTTTAGTAAGCTTGAATTAAAACTTCGGTAGGAATATTTAGACTGTCATGTATTTGCCTGATCATTTCAAGTGAAAGCTTTCGTTTGCGATTTAAAATTTCACTTGCTCTGCTTTTTAGTCCAATTACATTTGCTAAATCAGTTTGATTATAACCAAGTTGCTCCATCCTGAATTTGATAGCCTCTACGGGGTCAGGAAAGCCAATTGGAAATTTTTCATTTTCGTAATTGTCAATTAACATTCCCAATATTTCCAACTCGTCTCCTTTATCAGTTCCTTTTTTAGAATCAAAAATCACTTCAAGCCTGGCAAGTGCTTGTTCATAATCCTTTCTTGTTCTAATTGGTTTAATGTTCATTTTAAATTGTTTTAGCATTTATTTTATCATACTCGGCATGTGTGCCAATAAATCGAATCCAAATCATTTGATAGTCATAGTTAATTTTTACAATCAGCCTGTAGTGATTACCCTTTATATTAAAAACAACTCTATTGTCAACTAAGAAGCTTGCACTGGGATACTCGACTTTAATCTTATTAGGGCTTGTCCATTCTGCTTTTGAGGTTTCTTGATACCACGCTTTTAATTGTTGTTCACTGTCAGGATGACCTTCCCAAAAAACGCTTAAAATTTTCTTTGCAATAATTCTCAACTTTTAAGTTTTGTCAAAGATAAGGAAAGTTCCCGAAATGGGATAATTTATTACCCTGCAAAGTTCAGGGAGATTGCTTCTGCCAACAATTTACATGGGTGATTGACAAAATATAGTTGTAAAACTGATAAAATCCTCAACCATTTGGTTAGATAAAAGGATGGGCTCCGATACAAAGCCCAAGTCTTTTCCAGTAAAGGATTTGGGCTTTTTTTAGGCCCTCTTAAACGGGTTGTTTTAATACAAAGCGTTAACATTTTCGTTAACACTTTTAACCTAAAACGATGATTTCTTTACCTTTTTTGTGCCTGCCACTTCACTAATGTTATTTGCTTTTCTCGTTAAGTTTCCGATTTTTCAGACTTCTGATAAAATGTTAACAATCAATATAGTATAAGATAAAAAGTAATTTAGTCAATACGAATTCTAAATTTTAAGTAATTTAGTAAGCAAATTGACTTATTTAATATGTGTAAATCGTCAGCACAATCTGATATGTTGATCAATGTACCGCCTAATTGTTTAATAAATCAAAAAATGATACCTTTAATATTAAATTAAGTAAAGACATTTACTATCATAGAGTAAGATTTTACGGTTTTTAAGTTTTAATATTTCGTGCATATAATTACATGATAAGATGAATGTTGCTTTATTATTTAGCTGTATTACAGGGATGCTGCTTTCATTTATCTTACTTTTTTTCAACAAAGGATATAAAACTGCCAATCGTTTTTTGGCGGGTTTCTTTTTCTTTATTTCCTTATTTATATTGTCTCAATACAGTGGATTGTATGGAGATTCTGAAGTTCTGGCAGCCTTGTTCAGCAGTTCGCCTACGCCATTTGTTTTTTTAATTGGCCCATTTTCTTTTTTTTATGTGAGAAGTATATTTAGAGACAATACCCATTTGTCAAAAGCCGACTATTTGCATTTCCTTTTATTTGCGTTGGAGTTTATAGGTATGCTTCATTATTATTTAAGTTCATGGGAATACAAACTCTCTGTTGCAAGAATTTTACTGAGCAATGATTGGCATGTTACCCAGCTTAGTTTAAATCAAATTTTTGTAAGTCCTATCAATTCCTTTCTTAGGCCCTTTCATATTATTTTTTACCTGGTTCTGGGTTGGTCGATCATCATGAAATATTATGCCAAGTCTAAAAGACCTTTTATCCCTTTTTTACAATCCCAAATAGTAAAGCACTGGCTTTTTAGTTTTTTTTGGGTTTTTACCATTTTCTCTATTTGTTATTGTTTGCTCTCCGTAAATCTTTTTATGTACAACACCCGGCAAGAATTTCAGACAAATAGCGGATTATTATTATTGATAGGCTCTCTTTCCGTACTGCTCCTAAATATTTTCATCTTGCTTTTTCCGCAGATTTTATATGGTTTGCCTCGCATCAATCATATAAGCCCGGCAACTGTCCAGATGAGTAAGGTTGAAAATACCGAGACTGAAATTCCCAATCCCCATCATATGGCAACGGATTCCAATGTTGTTTCTGCTTTTGGGATAGAAGAAAAATTGAGTGAATTATATAGTAAAAGCCAACCCTGGACGGATAAAAATTTCTCCATCGCAACTTTAGCTATCATATTGGATGTTCCTGAGCATCATTTACGCTATTATTTCAACCACCAATTAGCGGTTTCTTTTTCTGAGCACCGCAATCAACTGCGGGTTAAACATGTTCAAGAACTTTTAAGAGAAGGGGAACTTAGTCATTTGAGTATTGAAGGCATCGGCGCTTTGGCCGGATTTTCTTCAAAGTCCACTTTTTTTTCTGTTTTCAAAAAAGAAACCGGTTATACTCCCAAGGATTATTTAGTCCATTTTCACCAAACCGATTAATGAAGTAAAGCACCTGCCTTAAAATCTTGTATTTGTTTGTTGGTTTTGAATAAACTTACTCCAGAATCTTAGAAACTGGAGTTGTCTGTATTTAAGTCATAGTAATAAGTAAATAGAGAAATTAGTTTTACAGTTATATAGTATCCAAACGATATAGCCACTAATTCCAAATATTATGAAACAACTATTATTTTTCAGACAGTCCTTATTACACAGTTTACTCCATAAGATTTCCCAATACTTAATAAGTTTTCAGCAAGTTGACTTACTTAAAGTCCAGAACTTGATGGTGCCGACTTAGGCCTATTCATATCAGCATGTAGTAGGGATTGTTTTAACTATAAATCCTACATCAATAATCCAAGTAAAAACCAATTTCTGTAAACTATCACCAAATGATAATTCAATATTTATGAAAAAAAAATCTACAAATCATAAAACATATAAATATATCTATTTAAGCCTTTAAATTATTATTATCCAAATACCATACACAATGAAAAATCTCAGATTAATAAAAAGCGTTTCTCCAAAGGGAGTCCAAACAGCAGCTGCTAGAATTTATCTTCTTTTGATAAAAAAGCTATTGATTTTAATCCTGTCATTAGGTATCCCGGGATTATTGACTGCCCAAATTTCAGTTACTGCAACCGCAGGCACAGCAGGCCCAACAAGTTATACCACTTTAAAGGCTTCATTCGATGCCATTAATGCGGGTACACACCAGGGGGTGATTGTGATTACGGTAGATGCAAATACAACCGAAGCAGCATCGGCGGTACTAAATGCCAGTGGCAGTGGCAGCGCCAGTTATACCTCTATTAATATTTATCCAACGGTTTCAGGTTGTATAATCGACGGCGGCAGTAATGCTGATTTAATCACCCTGAACGGTGCAGACAATGTCACGATAGACGGGCGTGTGAATCAAACAGGCTCCAAAGACCTGGTTATAACAAATTCGTACAATAATATTTACCAATACCTCTCAACAATCAAATTTATAGGAGATGCCCAAAATAATACAGT
>CANNQU010000132.1 GCA_947507965.1 Bacteroidota bacterium | reverse complement strand
CTTGCACTCGATTTTATCAACTCGAGGCGAAGCGGCACCGATGCATTGCTTTTAGCCAATAGCCTAATCGACTCTGGCGCCTACAAAAATATTTTAATTATTGCATCCGATGTGCATTTCCCTGCCATTGGAAAAGAAGTGACGACCCCCTTTGGGCACGCCTCTTGTGCTATATTATTAGGTAATACAAATGGCATAGCCGAAATTTCTAATGCGAAATCGTATAGCTCAACCCTTGCCGAAGAATTTTCCTATAAGTTAAATGAGTTACAAAATGATCCGAGATTTAGCCGTGATGCCGGATTTAAAAACAACCTCACCTTCGCATTGAAAAACTTCTCTTCCGATGCAAAAACAGTTGATACCGTTATCCTTCATTCACTTTACGCAAAATTGGCGACAAGTATTTTTTCGGACGCCGGATACGAGGGAACACAATTGGCGAAAGACACGCTCACCTCAAAAATAGGGAATACCGGTTCGGCGCATGCACTGCTTCTTTTAGCACTAGAATTGGAGAACGGGAAGAAAAACATTTTACTCGCAGACTACGCCAATGGCATCAATATTTTCGAAATTAAAACCCATTTCATTCCAACCCAAAAACCATTGGAAGAGCAACTTAAGAAGTATGAAGTGGTAGCCACCTATCAAGATTATTTGCTCCTGCGCAAAGCCGGAAATTTCAATTCCATAAAATATAAAACAAAAGAAATTTTTTCCTCCGAGATGATGCAAGAGCGGGAGAAAGAGGCATTGTTATATTTGAAAGGATGGAAGTGCGAAACATGTGGCACCACCTATTATTTAAAATCGGCTCGATGTAAAAAATGCAAAGAGACCGTATTTACTGCCGTCCAACTAAAAAACACAGGCACCGTTTACTCCTGCACTGCCGAGCATTATTTCCCTGCATCCTTCGCCCCAATTACGATGGTCGTAATCGACTTAGATGAGGGCGGTAGAATTACCGTTCAACAAACGGACACGATGTTTCCCGAAAAAAACAAAATGGATATCGGCGTAAAAGTGAAATTAGTGCTTCGGAAAATGATGGAGAATGATGCCAAACCAAATTATTTCTGGAAAGCTATACCTCGTTATGAATAAGCCATCGGATATTGCCATCATTGGAGTTGGCGTCACCCCATTTGGGGAGTTGTTTCATCAAAGTTATGACGATTTGGTGCGTGATGCCGCCATGCAAGCCATAAAAGATGCCGATATTACGATGGATGAAATAGGAGCTGCCTGGCTCTCGACGGCATTCCCCGAAATAGGCGTTTTCAAGGGGCGCAGTGGCATGGATTTATGCGAACCCCTTTCCTTGTTTAATATTCCGGTTACAAGGGTATCAAACTATTGTGCCTCTGGCGCTGATGCGATTCGAAATGCGATGAATGCGCTTCGTGCAGGAGCCTGTGATGTAGCTTTGGCTTTAGGAGTTGAAAAATTGCGCGACCGTCAACCGCAAGATAGCATAGTGAAAATGATGGTTGAATACGGCCATCCGTTTCTACAAAAAGGATTTACTGCTGCTGGTACTTTTGCCGTTTATGCCAACCGAATAATGAAAGAATATGGCCTTACTCGTGAAGATATCGCCCGAGTTTCGGTAAAAAATCATTTTCATGGCTCGATGAATGAGAAGGCGTTTTACCGAAAACCATGTTCCCTCGACGAGGTATTGAAGTCGCCGATGGTTGCCAACCCACTCTCCGTTTTGGATAGCTGCCCTACCACCGATGGCGCCGCTTGCGTGATTATGGTTCGTGCCGAAGATGTAGATAGAAAAAAACATGACCCCATATTTATTAAAGGATTAGGACTTTCTATTTCTACCGGATGGGATCTACCCTTCTTTGACCCAAATCATGATTTCCTTTCTTTTGAAGCAACACAAACCGCGGCAAAGATGGCCTATGAGCAAGCAAATATTCATAACCCAATCGACGAAATTGATCTTATTGAACTGCATGACTGTTTTTCAATCGTAGAATTACTTACCTATGAAGATCTAGGATTATGTAAGAAGGGCGAAGCCAAAGACCTCATCCGAGGGAAAGAAACGCAACTCGGTGGAAATATTCCGGTGAATGTGAGTGGTGGACTTCTTTCGTGCGGGCATCCGGTGGGTGCAACCGGAATTAGAATGGTAGTTGAAGTGAGCAATCATCTGCGTAACAAAGCGGGTGAACGGCAAGTAAACAAAGCACGGACTGGCTTAACCCATAATATTGGAGGTCCGGGAGCAATTGCTTCAGTAATCATTTTAAGTAATGCTAATTAATGTAATCTGTTAATTTAAAAAAGATGAAAGTACTACTTAGTAAACCAGGCCTTGATGGCCACGATGTAGGAGTTAAAGTATTAGCTCACGGATTAATTAATGCCGGATTTAATGTCGTTTATACCGGCCTTAGAAAAACAATCGAAGAAATTGTAGATATCGCGTTGGAGAATAAAGTCGATATCATTGGGATGTCTATTCTTTCAGGAACACACTTGATACTTGCAAAAAAAATGAAGGAAGTACTCGAGGAGAGAAAGTTAATGATTCCATGGTTTATTGGTGGAAATATACCCTTGAAACATATCGATGAATTAAAAAAGATGGGTGCGACACACGCATTCCCTACGGGCAGTAAGGTGGAAGAGGTAGTAAACTATTTTAAATCTTTAAAAATTAATGGGTAGATTATTTGTTTGGAAATTATGGCTGATCATATAAAATCTAAAAAAGGCAAAACGGCAAAAGAGTTGAATGTGAAGCCTGTTTACCTCGAATCAGGGATAGAAGTAAACCCTGTTTACACTTCCGAAGACCTGCAAAACTCGGCCCATACCTTAGAGATGCCGGGTGAGTATCCTTTCACTCGTGGCATTCATCCAACCATGTATCGCAACAAACCGTTTACCATTCGACAGTATGCCGGTTTCGCATCACCCGAAGAGACCAATGAACGGTTTCTTTTTTTAATAAAAAATGGACAATCAGGATTGAATGTCGCGTTCGATTTGCCCACCCAGTGTGGTCTCGACTCTGACGACCCGAGAGCCTTTGGTGAAGTTGGAAGAGTAGGAATGAGCATCGATACCCTGCATGACTTTGAAATTGCTTTTAAAAATATCGACCTCGATAAAATAACCGTTTCACTTACCATTAATGGAACCGCCATTATATTAATTGCGATGTATGTGGCTATGGCCGAAAAATTAGGCTATGACATTGCAAAACTAAGAGGCACCGCTCAGAATGATATATTAAAAGAATTCATTGGTAGAGGCACTTGGATTTTCCCGGTTGACAAATCGGTGAAATTGGTGGTTGACACCATCGAATACTGCGCACAAAATGTGCCAAAATACAGCCCGGTGAGTGTTTGTGGTTATCATATTCGCGAGAGTGGTGCAAATCCAATACAAGAAATGGCATATGCCTTTTGTATCGCCAAGGCCTATACCGACGGGGCCTTGCAAAGAGGTATCCTGATTGATGATTTCGCCTCTAGGCTTTCCTTCAATTTCGATATCTATGGAAATTTATTTGAACAAGTAGCCAAATTTCGCGGAGGAAGAAGATTATGGGCGAAAATTATTAGGGAAGAGTACGGTGCGAAAAACGACGATTCTTGCTGGCTACGAATGATTGCGGGCGGTGGCGGTGGCGGCCTGACGAAAGAGCAACCCATGAATAATATTGTGCGAAGTGCTTACTATGCCCTAATAAGTGCCCTCTCTGGAACACAAACCATGGCGCTATGCAGTTACGATGAAGCATATACCATTCCTACCGAACACTCCGCTGAAATTTCGTTGCGAACCATGCAGATAATGATTCACGAGATGGGAATTTGCGATACGGTTGACCCCTTAGGTGGCTCGTATTACGTGGAGGCCATGACCAATACGTTTGAAGAGGAAATAAAGAAAGAAATGAAAACAGTAGAAAAATGGGATGGCATTATCAATGCCGTCGCCACAGGGAAAATTCAAGAGTCGGTATCAAAACAGGCCTATGAACGAGAGATGGGCACTCAAAGCGGCAACGTACCTAAAGTAGGCGTTAACATTT
>CANNQU010000131.1 GCA_947507965.1 Bacteroidota bacterium | reverse complement strand
ATTCCAGTTATATATCGAAGCGATATAGATGAAGATATTCCATTGCATTTTCAGGGAGCAGATGTACCCGATGAATATTCATGTTGTACTGAATGTTCAGGTAAAGAAAAATTACATTGGACAGAAATATTGGTAGCTTGTCCTAATTGTAATGAAAGTGAATCATCAATGCCTTCTACAATGGTTTTTGAAAAGTATGTCATTGGCAAAGACATCTTGACATTTTATAAATGGTGTTGCAAGTGGCAAAAGCCATCGCACCCTCTGTTGGAATTTATCGACCAAAAAGGCCATTTACATTTAGGGCCATATTCTGAATTTTCAGCAAATTAGCTTACTAGTCAACTGAAATCGCATTTGGATGGTCAAAGCTTGCGGGTTTTCCAGGCTGTTTCCATATAATGGCTGTTCTAGGACACTAGTGACACAATATCAAAGAAGAAAAAAAATTGTTACGATCTCACACTATCATAAAAAATTATGAATTTCTTTCTCTCTGATACCAAGATATTTTTTTGGTCTTCCTCGGAAATAATAAATGCATTATCAAAGATTACTCTGTTTTTAATTGACAAAATATTTTATAATAAATTAAATTCCAAATAGGTTAAATGTATTAGCTTTAAAATATAATTGAACAAAAAAATAAAATCATGGGAATTTTTAATAATCTATTTAGTAAAAAAAATAAGATCCAAGAAAAGATTAATAATATTAATCTTTTAAGAGTTACAATGCGCCAAAACGAGGCAATAAATCTAACAAAAAATCTTATTCGAGAACTACTCCAGACTCCTTCTTTAATTAATGGAGTAAGTGACTTTGGCGACTTTGGAAATTTTTTAACCAATCAATTTGAATTATTTCAAAGTAACGATGAATTACAATTTGTTACTGAAATATCTTATTTCGCTTCAACAAAAGAACTAAATAAAGCAATTGCTCCGAATGCATTATATGACAGATTGTTCGTTTTGTATAACGCTGAAGATTTTATGACTGATACAATTATACAAGCGAATAACTTTCAACACAATCCACTAAGCAGGTTTTCTTCGAGTCACAATATTAGATGGATGGCAGATGATATTTTATTAAAAATGAGATATCACGACTTGTTTCATGAAAATAAGTTTTATAAAAATGGAAGTAATGACAATACATTCAATGGTCAAGAATTTATTGATTTATCAAACAGAATACAACAAGGATGTTTTGAGTCAAAAAACCCACATGATATTGTTAGTAAGGGGAAAGAATCAATAGATAAATGTTTTAATTTTATTTCAAGGAAATATTCATTATCTGTTTAATTCAATTATCATCACAAAATTTTAAAAAAATCGAATTCTTAATGAACGAAAAACTTAATGAAGTAAAAACTTTATCGGAACAATTAACTAATGCTATTAATGAATATTTTGCTTCCATCGATATGGAGAGGTTAGTAATTAAAAAGGAGCAATTTCACAATATTAGACATTTAGGAAAGCTTAACTCGTATGTGCATGTTTTTGATTATAGTAATGGCATGATTTTTACATTGCCAGATAGCGGAAATTCTTATGCTTATGAAAAGATGCACTATGTTAACTTGATGTCTGGAGAACTTGAAAAATTGGTGCTCAATAAAAAAACGACAACATTTATTTCCGACGGATATAAAATTAATTATGAGCTTGAGCCATTAGAAAAAACCAAATTATATAATTTATATCCTAATCCTGAAACAGAATAATATTATGAGTTTAAATTTCATATTCAAATCTTATGACCATTTGCGATACGAAAATGGTTTACATGTTTCTGGTCCACATGGAGGCGCAAATAGAGCGCTGAAAGTCGAACCTAATGTAAATGGAGGACAAGGTTACACTGTTTCTATTTATAATCTTGACGAAAATCCTTCAGTGGGGCAAAATAATATCCAAATGGCTCCTAAACAAATGAGGGTTAGTGACCAAACAAATGATAAAATAGAATTGCGTGGTTACGGGCAAGATATTTTAGGCAATTCATTTGCTGATTACGGTTTGACCATAGAATTTAAGAACGGCACGGTTGAAAAATGTATACTTCATATGTATGACCGAAATGTCGATATTGAATATCTCAAAACACAAGAAAAACAACTAGATATACTTGAATCATACGCAGATGGTTTTGACGATTTTCTAAATTTTATTCACGATTGGAACAATGAAATCCCAAGGGAATTAAAATATGCTATTGCAAAGAGGACAGATGAACTCAATAATATTGGAGTAGACTTGTATGAATTAGGAGATTTAGAAAATGCAATTAAGTTTTATAATCAAGCACTTTCTGTAATGCCAATTAATGACGATGCTCTCAAAAACCTAAAAGTCATTTACTCAAAAGTCAACAATATTGAAAAATATAATGAGGTTAAAAGAAAATTGGATTATTTAAATGAATTAGGAATGTAATCTATCTAGGTGTAGTATACTTTGTAAAAAATAAACAAAAAAATATGCAAGAAATTTCATTTGAACAAATCAGAACAGAGTTAATGATTGGGGTAGATGCCATAAATGAACAAAATTACTCTAAAGCAATAATATCTTTTAAAAAAACAATAAACTATTTAAAAGAGAGTAACAATACAGATAAAGAATTGGTGTCTAGTTGTCATTACAATTTGGGGGAAGCCTATAAAAACTCAAATATGTTCCATGAAGCCATAGACTCTTTTACATCTGCTATAGAAGTAAATCCATTTAATCAAGATGGATATCTTGGACTATCTGATTGCTACTTTCTATTAGAAACTATAGAAGGATTAAAACAAGTCAATGAAATATTAACTAAGTGTATAATGTACTTTCCAGATAATGAGATAGCCCATTTAAACAAAGGTGTGGCTTTATTTAAATTAGGTAAAAATTCTGAAGCTTACTCTTCATTACAAAGGGCTTCACAGCTTGGTAGCCAAGAATCAAAAATGTATCTTGAAATAGTAAGAAAATATGTTAACCAATAAAATATTAGGCGCATGAAAGCAACAATTTTTCAAAGGAACCTATTAACTAAGGATGAACAAAATTCTTACGATTTAGTAAACGGGTTTAATGATGCAAATATCACCCTAAGTGAGAAAGTAATAAAAATCATCACAAAAGACGGCAACTCCTATCAATATGAACTGACCTTTAGTGAAAGAGACGCATTCACAGAAACATATCTTGGAAAATTCAGCGATGGTAACAAGTTTCGATTAATTAAACCTGTAGGAGTTGCTCTAGAAATGACAAAGTTGAAATCGTCTTGCAAAGATGCATTCACTTTTGGAAGTGTTGACCCGAGAGGCTGGGCAGTCCATTTCTACTTATTTTGATTACTCTTTAAATCAAATTATTGTCCCCAAAAGAAACTATATTAAAGTGCATATCCAAAATGGACGCAGAGATGTTGTCAATGGTTTTGGATGATAATAGAACCTATCAGGAAGCTACAAAATCAGTTCTTATGGGTAAACTTGAAGATGTATTCAAAGAATTTAGATCTAAGGGTGATACAGAACTTATTCCGTCCCCAGGTTACTGTGGTTCGGAAGAATGTACCAACCAAGGCTGTAAAGGTTATTCATTCTTTGGGAATGTATCTAACGAATATCTAAGTTTAATTTTAGAAGAAAAGGATGGAGAGGTTACAGACATTTATCATTGTTTGTTTATGATGCCAGAGATAGGATATTGGGAACTTTCAAATCAAATAACCTATACAATTCATACCGATGACAAAGCGAATTTTATACCGGATATTGATTACTCAATTAATCAACAAAGATGTGAAGATGCGTTATTTGATTTAAAAGAATCTTACAATAATAAACTTGGAAAAGAAGATTGTTTTTACTGGTTATCAAAATATAAACAACTATCAGAAACCATCTCAAAGTATTACGGGTATGGAGGATTTATCAATAAGTTTCAAAAAACCTATAATGAAATTGTGCATGTGACTAATTACATAATAAAAGAGGAAGATGCCTCACATGCTATTATAGACTTTAATCTAGTGAAACAGGATGATGAAAATGATATGTTGAATTGGTTGGTTAAATATGAACAGTTCGGTCTTGATTTGGAATAT
>CANNQU010000130.1 GCA_947507965.1 Bacteroidota bacterium | reverse complement strand
TAACTCTGGTTATCGCTACTACCTTAGGGGCAGTGGTATCCACATTAGAGAAGACACCGGTGATATTACTATGGCTGATACAACTAATTAAACTATCCTCGACTTCTACCGAAAATTTACCTGCGGTATTACAATCGCATTTCGTATAAAATGCATTACGAGTAGAGGTGACGAGTGTTTTTACGGCACCAATGGTTCGATATACATTATAGAGCGCACTTGTATTTTGACGGTGACGAGTCCAGGTTAAAGAAGTACAGTGATCGGATGGTTTTGAACCGGCAACGATGATGCTATTCACCGTATCGCAACCAGGGCCATAAACACTGCACGTGCTTCGAGTACGTAAGGTATAGCCATAACTTTGCGTAAAGGCATTGGTGGCATTTTTGTCAATATAGGAAAATATGGTGGAGTCGGTAATGGAATCGACCAGCACACAACTCCCATTGGCACCAGTGCGTCGATAGATATAGTATTTATCATAATCTTTCAAATTGTTGGGCTTTGAGAAAGTCAGACGAATAGAATCATTATTTAAAATATCTACACAACGTAAATTTGGAGGAGGAAGAACGGCCTTCGGATTAACTAAGATCGTAAATGTTTTATTCGCTTCATTGCATTGATTGTCCCTTACATCCATAGTGAAAATATATGGCGACCCGGCGCGGGCATGCGGACATTGTGTAAACCAACAAAAGGAAGAGGTAACTGAATCCTTTGCCGTATCTTGTGTTAAGGTAGCATAAGGAGCAGCGATGCCACCTGACGCATCGAAAATAGGACCCGTATAGGAGGTGTACAAAGAGTCGCCACTATTAGGGTCTTTAAAACGAATATTAAAGCAAAGCGTATCACCGGCTGTTACCACTTGATTTGCTGTGGTATCCGCATTTTTTATTGGTATTACTCGAACAAAAACAGGTGCAGCATTGGTGGCCGAACAAGTACCCGTCTGGATTTGAATGTCGCGTCGTGTTTCACACAGGAACTTATACACCCCACTGACTAGCCTATATTCTTTGACCACAACAGCTAAGATATAAACACCGATAGAAGCTGGAAATACGGAAATCTCTCCAGTTACAGAATTGATCGATACAGCGGAGGCTGTACCTAAAGGAGTATTCGGGAAGCTATAACCATTTGGATTTGGGCTAGGATTGGAAGTGTATACAAAGGCGGGAGGAGTAGGTGCCGGGAAAGCAGCAGCACAACCGGTATTACCATTGGCCACACCATAAGGCTGTACAATAGCAAAACTTAATGAATCGCCATCAGGGTCGAAAGCATTTTGATTAAAACTCGAGGTACGACCTTGGCAGAAAAACGAAACGGGACTATTTAGATAGACGGGATTGCTATTACGATAAACATTATTTTTAGGGATTTTAGAAAAACAGGAGAGCCCCGTATTTGCAGGTGTTGCAATATTTAAGATGGTATTTACACGTGCGCTTAAAGCCCATCCAACATAATAATCGAGGGTGTCGTTCGGAATGTCGAGATAGGCCGGATTTCCACCACTCGACATTTTGTAAGTTCCTTCCTGAATGGATACTCCACTGGAGATGCACGTCGGTGCAATTATCTTTGATCGGTTATTAATACTATCCAACGTCCAGCAGGTGGTTGTATTGGGGTACCGTGTAAACGTAGCAGGAGCAGCATTTGAATTACGCCAAACGGCCATTTGATAACTTGCTGCCAAAGCGGTAGAGCCAGCACTTGTACTCCGATAAAGTTTGAGGGTTACTTCGTAGCGCTGACTATTAGTAGCAGAAATATATCCCACGTAGCGGTAGAAAAAATCGGCGCCCACAATATGAGAAGCATATCCGACCGATGCGACTAAAACAAAAACCAATAAAAATAAAATTCTTTTCAATAGAAATAGCTCTTTTTTAAGATATCAATTCTAAAATACGTATGCGAATCTAAATAAAATTATTTAAGATTTAGACGAAAAAATAAAAATAGGTTGCACTCTTTTTAAAACAAAAATGGTCGGTTTTAAAAAGTATCCGCCATTCGCTTCAACGACCCATTTGCCACTCGGTTAACATCTCCTTAGGATCTAATCCCACCTTTAGCACTCGTAATCTTTTATTCAGGTAAAAACCCATTGGAAGTTGATCCACCCGATAGCGGTCATAAATCTTTTTTGTTGCGAGTCCATTATTCCACATATAGTACTTTTGTTTCACGAATTCTTTTACCACTGCCGGACTGTTGCCATAGTTCAACGTAATGATCTTTACTTGTCCGGAGGAGGCATCATAAAGTTGCTTTAACATATTAAAAGTATTGGTGTCGGCCGTTTTAAAGTCGTAGAAGAAAATATAGACCGGTGCGCCTCGATAGCTTCTCAGCTTCTTATATTTTCGATACGCGAGCAATTCAAATTTAAAACGAGGAGCCCTTTTATGACCTAGCTTTTCGGCCGCACGAAGCTGCTTTCCATTATATTTGATGGTCATCGTTTGACCATTGGCCGTAATGCCCGAAACAATATAACTTTCATTGAGGTGTTGCAAAACCATCGCATCCTTCGATTTTTCAAGCACTTTAGACCCTTCTTTGGTGGTGTTACTCACAGGCTCCAAGGCGTAAGGCACAAGCGCAATATGGTCGATACCTGGCTCATTATAGATGCCATTCATATTATGATCTTCCACAACAATTCGAAAGCTGTCGTTATTGATTTTTACATCAACGCCCCATTGATTATGGCATTGAATTCGAAAACTATTATTCATGCCTAAATACTTTTTTGTTCCGGCATTGCTTTCAAAAAAATCATCTAAATTCTTTTGAAACTTATATTGATTATCGAGCCGGTACCGGCTCAGCGTATAATGCAGGCAGGCCGTATTGTCCTTGGCATTACACAAGTCAAATTCAATATTTTGAGTGGTATAAGGAAAGTCAATAGAAGCCCCATCATCGGTAAAATTCAAGTTATGATTTTTATCAATAAACAATTTCGGAATAAGCAAACTTTGTGCATTACCAATAATAATCACACTGTAATTTTTGCACGACGAGCGTTCGAGCCCACCAAAATAAACAAAGGCATAACCGGTATCGGTACAACCCGATAAATCAGGAAAGGTCACTGAAAACCTCTCAAGTACCTCCCCTGCATAGACATCGGTATAGCACTCCAATGTATTACCCGTGCATTTATAGCTCGGAATAATGCTATAGAATTTATCGTATAACTGGGTTTTTACCCGCGTTACCAAGGCCGTTTGAGCGATAGTCGAATATCCGTTAACGACAAGCAACAATAACAATACTATTCTTCGAATCATAAAATTTATCGTGTAAACTTTAGCCTCATCCCCTTCGTGCTTTCATTAAATCTGCCATTACTGAAAACGATGTTTCCATTCACCAAAGTATCGGTCACCAAGCCTCGCATGGTTTTGCCTTCCAACGGGCTCCATCCGCATTTATAAAATACGTTTTCGGGTTGTATGGTTTGCGTCTTTGTCAGATCAAGAATAAAAGCATCGGCATAATATCCCTCCCGTAAAAAACCTCGATCTTTCACACCAAATAGTTGGGCTGGAGCATGGCACATTTTCTCCACTATTTGTGGAAGCGATATTTTATTATCAAAATAAAACGATAGCATCAGTTGAAGGCTATGCTGCACCAACGGAAGCCCCGCAGGAGCATGAAGGTAATCCCTGTTTTTTTCTTCCAAGGTATGAGGAGCATGATCGGTAGCGATAACATCGAACGTATTATTTAATAAGGCTTCCAACAATTTCACGCGATGATGGGGGGCTTTAATGGCCGGGTTGCATTTTATTTTGTTCCCTAATGCTGCATAATCATCACTACTAAAATACAGGTGATGAACACATACCTCCGCCGTAATTTTCTTTTCTATTAAAGGAATGGTATTACTAAATAATTGAATTTCGTCTTCGGTAGAAATATGTAAAACATGAAGGCGTGTTCCATGTTTTTTGGCCAACGCTACAGCATAACAACTAGAAGCAAAACAAGCCAACTCATTTCGAATTACAGGATGCATTTCCGATGACATAGCGGATCCATATTTAGCAAAAGCTAAGTCCATATTGGTCTTTATAACCGTTT
>CANNQU010000129.1 GCA_947507965.1 Bacteroidota bacterium | reverse complement strand
GTGTCGGCGATGTTCAGTGCGAGAAACTCATTGATCTTGACATCACCCTTGGCAGCGGTGGCTATATAACCTAAATTCCCATTTAACTGAAGAGCGTTTCCATCCGATGTCATGGGTTGCTTTTGTGCATTCAGTGAACTTGGCATAAGAATTATACTTGCCAGCGAGAAGGTTAATAAAAGAATATGCTTCAAATTAATCATCTTACAAAAATTAGACTCTACTTGTTTTCGATCTAAAGGAAAATTTTTGTGCTCTTTTAAATTCTTACGAAAAATATTCCATTACGATAAACGATATTCAATACTAATCATTTCTAATGAACCATCAAAATTCTAGTCTGCCTTTTGCCCTCCACCGCTAATTTTGATTTTCTGGTTATTCAATTTGGTAGCATTAATTTGCAACTACGCTGCCTACCAAAATAAAATGCGTAACTTCGCTAATGATACTAGTTAACGCTAAGAAAACCATTTCAAACACAATTAAAATGAACTGAACTTAAGATGAAAAAAAACTTTCCACTTTGGACTTTAACGCTGCTATTACATCTCACATTAGCTATACAGGCACAGCAAACCACCTATTTTAAAGTGTATTATGACTCCCTATCAAGTAATATACAAGCAAATTCCTTGGTTCCTTCTTTTGATAATGGATACGTTGTGGTTGGCGATGTGAATGGGCAAAATGGACTTCTTCTCAAACTAGATTCCTTAGGAAGGCTCGTTTGGAATCGTACCATAAGAAATAACGCCACAACCCACCCTCATCTTTTTTTAAACTCTATCATAGCTACAAAGGATTCTTGTTTTGTGGTAGCAGGAAGGGTCTTCAATGCAAACAACACCAATTTTTCGAATGCTTATTGTGCTAAAATTAATTCAAATGGCGATACCCTCTGGTCGAAAACGATTCATGAGGGTGGCTATTCACTTCATATCTATTCGGTTCAGCAAACCTACGATTCGGGCTATATTATAACCGGGGCAGCAGAAATTCTAAACACCCTCAACAGACGAATTTTTACCGCTAAAATCGACGAACACGGGGCACTACAATGGAGCAAGATGATAAGCTATGGAGCAGAAAATTTGATTGGAAATGCCGTTAAACAAACGCCCGACAGTGGCTATGTCATTATTGCTGGAGCAGATCAAAATAAGTCTAGTGGCGGAAACGGGGTGTACCTCATAAAATTATCCCCGTTAGGAGCTATTCAATGGACGAAAAAATATAGCTTGTTGGCTGAGAATTGGAGTGGAATCGATGTTCTTGTTACAAAGAACGGGTTTATATGCTTAATGGAAGCCAACAAACACCGGATTATAAAAACTGATTTCAATGGAAATATACTTTGGAAAAATTCCTATCCAATATATTTGTCGCATTGGTTCAATTCTTACACCAGTCCAAAACTCCACGAAACATCGGATGGAGGCTTCGCTTTTGCTATTGGAAATTGCTCTAGAGGTGCAATCACAAAAATTGATTCTGTTGGGAACGTGATTTTTAGCAAGCAGTTGCAACTTAACCCTTTTGAAATACTTGAAACCAAAGATCATGGTTTCCTTGTATTAGGCAATGGCCCACTATGCGGAGTAAAGGTACAATCTGGTTTCAATTCTGAAATAGGAATTATTAAAACGAACGCTCTTGGCGCCGCTTCTCAATGCATGTATAATACTAGTTTAATCGTTACCCATGATACGATGATTTCATCATCAGTAAATGTCACTTCGATTACTGCCGGTGTTGATAGTATTGCACAATTAACATACAATACATTAAAAATAACGACTCGTATTTCGTGCGTAAGTATTATTGGTGGTGGTATCCGTGATGGATTAAAAAGCGCTATAAAAATTTGCCCCAACCCCTCCAAAGGAATTTTCATGATAGAGACTGGAGAACTCCAACCTTCTCAAATTAAAATATATAACACCATGGGTGGAACCACTTTTCAATCGGATATTGGTTCGGTGCCCTTCAAAATTGATTTAGCTAACCAGCCACAAGGAATTTATTATTATACCCTGCTTTTTAAGAATGCTATTATGGTAAGTGGAAAATTGATATTAGAAAAATAAGAACGAACTCCCAGCCCCTTCTACTTATCCTACAGCAATTACACTAATCTCTACGTTGCCGTTCTTGGGCAATTTCGATACCTGTACGGTTTCACGTGCCGGTGGCGAGCTGTTGAAATAAGTAGAATACACTTGATTTATAGCGGCAAAATTGCTCATGTCGGTGATAAATATGCTCACTTTAACCACATTTTCAAAAGTCATTTTTGCGGCATGTAAGATGGCGTCTATATTATGCATCACCTTCTCGGTTTCTAAGCTGATATTATCCTGTACCATCAACCCGGTGTGCGCGTCGAGCGCAATTTGTCCACTACAGTATAGCGTGCTGTTTACTAGCACGGCTTGCGAGTATGGCCCTATTGGAGCGGGCGCCTGATCGGTAAAAATTATTTGCTTTGGCATGATGTGATTTTTTATGTTGCTTTGCGTTTATAATGAGAATAGGAATACTAGGCGAATTAACGCGGTTTGAGGAACTAAAACAAACCCTGCCTGCAAATGCTGACATAATTTATAACGAACTGAAGCTGCCGGAGACTTTTGGCAACTACGATATCGTATTTGATTTAAACTTTGACGATAACACAACAAGGCTGGATTGGTATTTGGAGGCGCCTTACGAAACCTTATTTATACTCTCATCTGCCTTAATAGAAATTCAAAGTCTGAAGACGGACCTATCCCTTTCCAATAATATTTTCGGCATGAATTGTATTCCCTCCTTCATTCACCGGAAAGTGAAAGAAATAAGCTATCGTAACGAGGCACAAAAACTTCTGATTCCGTTATTAGCACAAAAACTAGGCTGGGAAATTGTATCCGTCAAAGACCGGGTAGGAATGGTAACCCCTCGAATTTTATTTATGATTATGAATGAAGCCTATTACACCTTGCAAGAAGGAACGGCTTCAAAAACCGATATTGATACCGGAATGAAGCTGGGAACAAATTATCCCTTCGGCCCATTTGAATGGTGTGATAAAATTGGAATAAAAACGGTAGTGAAAATGCTGGAAAATATTTACGACGACACGAAAGACGAGCGGTATAAGATCTGTTCTTTGCTCAAGTCAGAGCGTTACCTGGCATAACTATTTCTTTACCCGATCCTCATTCTTCTTAGCAAAATCGCTCCAAGCATTATTCGACGATTGCTTCTTCACCGCCTTCTTCACTCCTGCCGATTGCTGCTTTATAATATTGGTGGAGTCTAAATAATGGCAATAGGCTACTGCCAAGCCATCCGTCGCATCCATATACTTCGGCATCTCTTCAAAACCAAAAATGCGTTGCAACATTTCGGCCACCTGCTCCTTCGTTGATGTACCTTTACCCGTTATGCTTTGTTTTACTTTTCTTGGGGCATACTCATTGATAGTAAGCCCTTTCATTAAACCGGCTGCCATGGCTACGCCTTGCGCCCTTCCCAACTTTAACATACTCTGCACATTCTTGCCAAAAAAAGGAGCCTCTAAAGCCATCTCCGTGGGGTTGTACGATTCAATTAAAAAGGTGAGACGCTCAAAAATTCTTTTCAGCCTTACCCCATGATCACTAAATTTATCAAGCTTAACCACGCCAATAGCAAGTATTTCCATTTTTTTGCCATCGACTTTTATTATTCCGTAACCCAATATTTGTGTTCCCGGATCGATGCCTAAAATGATGCGTGAGGTGGAATGCATTGCCGCAAATATATTGCAGTTCTTAATACAACATAATAATTTATTTTTGTGCCCGAGGCCACATGCTCAGCACAACCCAATTACAACGACTAAACACCTTGCTAAAAATAGTAATTGCTTTGGTATGCCTTTGGTTTTTATATAACGAGTTTTTTATTCAATCTGAGTTTAGTAAAATGTGGAACCAGTTTACTCAGATTAAATTTTCCTCTTCAAAATATTTGCTTCTTCTGCTCGCTTCGTTATTGGTTTTTATAAACTGGGGACTCGAAACAAGTAAATGGCGGCTGTTAATACTCGCTATTGAGAAAGTGGACTGGTTCAAAGCATTTAAGGCCGTCATCAGTGGTATCACGATTAGCCTCTTTACTCCAAATAGAGTCGGCGAATTTGCTGCTCGGATTTTCTATCTACAACGCAACCATCGCATCAAAGGCATTCTCATAAGTATTATTGGAAGTGTTAGTCAGCTTTGTGTTACCATCGTAGTGGGCAGTTTTTGTTTCTCGTATTTTCTTATTCAACATCAGCCCTTTAATAGCAT
>CANNQU010000128.1 GCA_947507965.1 Bacteroidota bacterium | reverse complement strand
TTTGTCAAATCAACAAAACAATCTAAATCATTTTCTAATAACTCATTCTTTATTTTACAATCATCTGTTTGTATTTCATTTGATTCTAATTTAGATAAATCATACTTAAAAAGAGGCAAACTAGAGTCAAAGTTTATATCGTTATTCGGACTTAAATGGAAATATATTTCTTCGAGAGGCGTTCCAATAGTATATGAGTATGATTGGATTTTTTTTATTAAATCACGTTGCTCTTTAGTTGTTTTAATCTTTTCTGTATCAAATTCTGCATAAACATTGAATTTATCATCGATAAAATCTTTATGATAGCGAACGATTTTTTTACTTAAAAAAACATAACTCGATACAATTTGACGGGGCACATTTTTATCTTTTATGGTCAACTCAGGAAATTGATTCGATACTTCAGAAGACAAATTTGTGATTAGTTCATGAACTTCTTTTTTGAATTTAAAATATTCTGTCATCCTTTCCCAGAGTTCATGAACATTAAAATGATGCCCATTTGAATCAACATTAATAATAACCGTACTAGTGTCTTTTTCCTTAATAACAATGCTACTAATTTGTGCATTTGAATTAAAATGCTTGCTTTTATCATAGGTAAGTACTAATTCATACTCTTGCAGGTTATAATTAAAAAGCCAAGGAAGACTGAATGAAATTTGATTTGTGTCCGATTGCTTATTTACCCAAAAATCAAAATTACCAATGTTGAGTTCATCAAATCCGCTTAGTTCATAAAAGCAGTCAAAGTTAATTGTATCTTTCCTCGTTAAATTCTCCTTTAAAAATCGTATGGCTTTAATTAATGAACTTTTGCCAGAGCTATTCGCCCCTGTCAAAATAGTTAATGCCTTAAAATCAAATTCAAATTCACCGTTAAAGGCTCTGAAATTACTTATACCTAAATGTCTTATATTTTGCATGTTAATTGATCTGTTTGTTAAATAAAATAATGTTTTACGTTATTATCTTCAAGCCTTTCTGTAAAAATAAATGGGGAAATTAGCATTCTTATTTGGTAAACCATCTCGGTGTTAATTTATGCCCGGTTACCAGCTCATACGCTTGATCAAAAAGCAAATCAGGAGCTAGACACATGAATCCCTTCTGTCGGTTAAATCCATCCGTTTCCTTCGGAAAGAATCCATGATTGAACAGCAATGTAGGATTGCCAGGTTTACAACTGGTGCAATATCGCAATTTTACAGGCATAAAGCAAATACCGCTCTCAATATTCTCGGTAAATTTCTCTCTCAGCCAATTAAGAAAGCTTGCTTTACTCATATCATGATACTGATATTCATCATGTAACAAACTTTCAATCTCTGCTAACTCCATTTCACACATTGCTTGGGCAAATCGGCTGGTAAGTTCCCGGTTCCGTTCAATCTCAATTTAATTGACTTCAAGTTTACGGTTTCTGTTTTCATATCTTTTCTGTTTTGAGAATGTTTTAAGCAGCATAAGAGTAAAGCTCCTGTCTTGCTCGTGTCACAGCAGTGTAAAGCCAGCGGTAATCATTTTTGTCATGGAAGGGATGGATGATAACATTATCCCATTCCCCGCCTTGTGCTTTGTGACAGGTAGAAGCATAGCCATATCTGAGCCGCATTGCTCCAATGTATTTATCATCCCATGGCATTTTGCTTTCTCTGAAAGTTGCATTGTGTCTCATTACTTCTGCAAACAATGCCGTTTCTTTTTCACTTTCGATGTTGCCATCTTGAGAGCTCAGTGTGCCAAGCATTATAGCCGTTTTGATATTGAATTTCTCTCCAACTGAATCTGAAAATTCCACTTGCGCATTTGCAAAACGGAGTTCCGCAAAAGTGTCAATGCTTCCCATATCAACACTTTTTACGATGCCGCTGTCACCTTTCATTATCATCCTTCCACTTCCTACCCAATTTGTGTGAAGCGAAACAACATCACCCTCTGCCAGTTCGGGTTTAGTATCTCTCCCATATAATCTATCTCTGACTGCATTATTGAAAAAATTCACATCGCGATTACTTAGTGCAAGAAAAATTACTTTTTCCAGTTGGGTATTGTCAAACATTCCAAGAAAGGAGTGTAATGCATAAGTGAAATTTTTTTCCTGCTTACACTTTAGCCCTGGGAATTTTTTCCCTTCAATCAAACAATTTCGTAATAAAGTAGCATTCTCTAAAATGTAAGAATCTGCATCTTGTCTTTTTACTTCCTTCAACTCAGCCATCTTTACTTGCAAGCCAAATTTCTTCTGCAAATAATTCACAGATAATGCTGGTGAGTCTTGTGACATCACAGGAGGCAATTGATAAACATCTCCAATGAAAAGAATTTTGTTCTGCTTATTTCCTTGCTTTACAAAGTCAATGAAATCGCTCAGTAATGGCTTAGTTACAAGGAAATTGTCCGACTGATTTACTCTGTCACTTACCATTGATGCTTCATCAACAATGTAAACCATAAAACTCTCATTCGTATTTACTTTCCTTTTTAATCGCACTCCTCCGTTGTCCATTTGCTCTGGTGTGTAAATCAAACTGTGCAGTGTTCTTGCAGTCCTATCAGTTTTTGAACTGATAACTTTTGCAGCTCTTCCAGTAGGTGCTGCAATAAAAAACTTGATATTACTTTCACTCAAATATTCAGTGAGTGCTTTTACCAATGAAGTTTTTCCGGTTCCTGCGGAACCTCTTAATATGAATACTTCTTCGTTATTTCCTTCTACAACAAATTTTTCAAGTTGAGCTAATGCATCTGCTTGCTCTGTGGTTGGCTGAAAGCCGAGGTGTTTTGTCATTTCCATTTTCTTTTTTGTTATTGGTTCTACCACCCATGTTCCAACCATCGTTCCATTATCACAAGTAGCTGTATATCAGCATTAAAGTAAAATAAATTATTTATCTAAATGGTCAATTATTGATTTTAATGGTTTATCTTTGACCCCTAAAATTAATAACATGAAAAGAATATTACTATCATGGTACGCCTACTCACATGATTTCGTCTGGACAGGTGAAGGTAAACACAGAAAAAGGATAAGAGAGATTTCAGAAGATAGCCCCACATTCCTATTACATAAATTTCATTGGGAAAAATACGATGAGCATGTTCTGTTGAATGCCAATACAAAAGAGAATGACATTCGTTTTTTCGATTTCCTCCGTTCAGAATTAGTCAAGGAGTTTAAAGACCATAAAGTAGTTCCACGCACCATTCCTATTGCTGATGTAATTGAACTCACTGAAATTGTTCCTCAAATTCAGAAACTATTTACCGAGTATTCAGATTGCAATATTGATGTTTTCATAAGTCCGGGAACACCTTCAATGCAATCAGCTTGGCTTTTAGCTGCAATAAATTTCAAGAAAAATATTTCACTTTTTCAACTTCGTCCACGAGAGCATTCAAAAAATACTTCACGACCCGATAAAGTTATTATAGACCTTGATTCAAGTATTTTTCCAACCAACATAAATATTGCTCACCATCTTGTAACAGAAAAGCAATTTCCTAATCAGCCAAAAATTACTCCTTCTCTAAAACCTATATTTGAGAAAGGACTTCAGGTAGCAAGCATTGATGATGCTTCTTGTTTAATTCTTGGTGATAATGGAACAGGTAAAGAAATGCTTGCCCGGTATATTCATGAAAATTCTTCTCGAAGAGACAAGCCATTCAAAGCAATAAATTGTGCGGCATACACCGATGAACTCCTTCCATCGGAATTATTTGGTCATAAAAAAGGTGCATTTACTGGTGCTGTCGATTATAAAATTGGAATCTTTGAATCGGCTGAAAGTGGAACTATATTCTTAGATGAGATTGGAGATATTTCTGCCAAGATGCAAGTTTCACTACTTCGTGTTTTACAGGAAAGAGAAATTCTACCAGTTGGTTCAAATGACGTCAAGAAAATTAATGTCAGAGTGATCTGTGCTACCAACAAAAATTTAGTTACAGAATGTGAAAAAGGAAAATTTCGTTGGGACCTATACTACAGAATAAAGATTGCACCATTGAAACTGCCAGCCCTTCGAGAAAGAGGACAAGCAGAAATGAAAGAATGGATAAAATACTTTATTGATAAACACGCAAAAAAATTTCCAACTGTAAAACAGAAATTTCAAATAAGTAAAGAAGCACAAGATGTATTATTGAATTACGCCTTCCCCGGAAATGTTAGAGAATTAGAAAACATGATTATTGGTCTTTATACCTTTTACTCAGGCGAAATTACAGTCAAGGATCTAGATGAGGAAATTACAAAACCGAAATTTGAATTATCAGTAAAGTTAGCAGATGTAGAACGGCAACATATTATTCAAGTGTTCAGTAGCTGTGATAAAAATATTTCTCATGCAATGGAGAAGTTGGACATCAGTAGAAATACTTTGAAAAGCAAGTTAAAAGAATATGGTCTTCTTGCTTCAAATGATTAAGATTCCTGAACGATCGATAATCGCTCTTCAGGTGTGAATTTCCTTTTTAATCTGGTCATATTCCTAAAGTTATTGAAAACAAAATTAT
>CANNQU010000127.1 GCA_947507965.1 Bacteroidota bacterium | reverse complement strand
TGTCATCCAGACGAAGGAAGGATCTATTGTATTTCATCTTAAAAAACTTCTATCCAAGATTAATGGCAGAGACAAGGGTTTCTTTGTTCTTACTTGACCAGCATTGGAAATTAAGCTTAACCCAGCACATCAAATTCGGAATAACCCATGGAGTTCTTTATCCGAATAATTATTTTTGCCTTTTGCAACCTTTCCACTTTAAATTGTTTAACTTTACGGAAGTATTTTTAACGATAATCCATACCTCATGAAATATAAAATTATCTTACTCTTTTGTGGTATGGTCATCTTCAGTAAGATGGATCTTCAGGCACAAAAACCTAAATATACGTTTAACAGTCGTGTGGATATTAAACAAGGAGCATCCCTTGACAAACTTAAAAACCCATTTACCGGGGGCTTTGAAACCCCACAATTCTCAGCCATCGATTTAAACTTGGATGGCACCAACGACTTATTGATTTTTGACCGAAGCACCAAAAAGTTTTATACTTTCATTAATGATAGGATACAAAACACCATTAGCTATACCTATGCTCCCCAATACGAGGCTAAAATTCCTTCGCCTTGTTCCGACTTCTGCCTCTCGTACGATTATAATAATGATGGAAAAATGGATTTGTTTGTATTGATGTACGGCAATTTAATATTCCAATACCGAAACACCAGTACCACTTCACTCTCCTTTGCCATACCCGATACCTTGTTCGATTATAATGGAATTAATATCTATTGCCCGGGACCTAATATTCCCTCCTTTAACGATATTGATAACGATGGCGATATGGATATCGTCACCTTTGATTTTGGGTCAACGGTTACCTTATACAAAAATTGGAGAACAGAAAAAGGCATGCCCAATAACGCCTGGAAATATAAATACACCGATGAATGCTGGGGGAAATTTTATCTTACCAATTCGGTAACCTTGGGTTATCATTGCGCCGGCTTCGTGCTTAACAACGGTGATGACTACACCCCTCCTCCTACACTTACCGGAGCCGAACACCAAGGAAGTACCTTACTCACCCTTGACGTGGATAGTGACGGTGATTATGAAGCACTCGTCGGAGATATTTATTATGAGTATATGTTCTTTTTAAAAAATGGTAAAAAAGAATTTAACTACTCCAGAGATACCATGATCGCTTTTGACTCATTATATCCTTCGCCTTCACAACGAATGGCTGTTACCCGATTCCCATCTGCCTATTTTATGGATGTTGATAACGATGGTAAGCGTGATATCATCATGGCGCCAAATGATGCCAGTGGTGCCAGCAAAAACAAAAATCAAATTTTTCTTTATAAAAATATTGGAACCGATAGAAAACCTATATTTAACCTCATTCAAAATAACTTCCTGCAAGAAACAACGCTCGATTTTGGAGGCAATACCGCTCCTGCCTTCGTAGATATTGATGGAGATGGCGACGATGATTTGTTTATTGCTACCCAGGGGGAAGCTACTCAAACCTTTAACTCGCACGACGCACTCGTTTTCTACAAGAATACAGGCACACTCTTAAACCCTTCTTTTGAGCTTCAGGATACGAATTTCTTAGGTTTGTTTTCCAAAAATTACAGCGGGCTTAAGCCATGTTTTGGCGATTTGAACGGTGATGGAAAAAAAGATTTATTGCTCGGAGAGGCTACGGGTAAATTAAAATACTTTATAAATACCTCAATTGGCAACACCGTTTCATTCATCGAAAATACAACCCAATTCACCGCCTTTATAAGCAGAAACTACGCTGCCCCTTTTTTAGTCGACTATAACCGTGATGGCAAACTTGATTTGTTTCTAGGCAACTACGATGGCACCATTACCTACTACCAAAATACCGGTACAAAACTCGCTCCTACCTTTACAAAAACAGTGGACTCGGTAGGTAAAATTTGCCTCCGTGCCGTTGATGAGAACAGATATTTCTATGGCGATGGAATGAGTGTTCCGATTGTTGCCGATATGGATAACGACGGCAAATTCGACCTAATCGTTGGCGGAAAATATGGAATCTATAGCTTTTACGATATAGAGGGCCGATTAGATGATTCACTTAACTTGAACGATACCGTATTGCGGTTTTCATTAGCACAACTCCCCATTAAGAAGGCGAGTGGGCTTTATATTGCACCGGCCATCGCGCAGCTCGACAGCGATGCCGTAAATTTTGATGTTATGATCGGTAATAATGGTGGTGGCATCTCGTTGTTCTCTACTTATGAATTTAAAAGTAAAGTAGGCATACATGCCCTTTCGCATCGTTCTAATAGGCTTAGTATCACCCCAAACCCCGCCTCTAGCACCATTTCAATCGAAGGATTTGAAAATGAAATATATTCGTTGCAGGTATTCGATGCTACCGGGAAAGAGTGCATCAATCTAGTCGAATACAAAAACACGAAGCCCATACTCCATATCCAGGGGCTTCAACAAGGCGTTTATTTTGTAACGCTCATTATTAACGATGGAGAGACTTTTAATGGCAAATTTGTAAAACTTTAAAATCGGGGAAGCAAAAAAAAGAGGCCATACCATAAAGTACGACCTCTTTTTTTTATGCAGATGAATTACTCGGCTACGACCTCAATAGTAACCTGAACCGAAATGGCTTTCGTTAAATTCAATGTAGCTGTATACGTTCCTAATTCTTTGATCTCTTTATCAAAAACAATTTTGCGTCGATCCACTTCAGCACCTTCTGCGGTTTTTATTACCTGTGCCAGTTGTAGGGGCGTTACGGCTCCAAAAATACGTCCGGTGTTACCCGCTTTAGTGGCAATAGTGAATGATTTTCCTTCTATTTTTGCTGCCAAAATGGTAGCCTCGTTTACAATACGATCTTGTTTGTAGCTTGCCTGTTTAATGTTCTCTGCAAGCATTTTAAGATTGCCCGAAGTAGCCACAGCGCCATAGCCACGAGGTATTAAAAAATTGTTGCCATAACCATTTTTCACAGTTACAACATCATCTTTATATCCAAGATTTTTCACATCTTGCTTTAAAATAATTTTCATGTTAATTTGACTTTTAATAGGTTAAAAATAAAGAATTAGTTGTCGCTTTTAAAGTTATCGGCAACAAATGGTAAAACTCCAATATGACGACCACGTTTTATTGCTTGTGCCACTTTACGTTGGAATTTCAAAGAGGTACCCGTTAAACGACGAGGTAGAATTTTACCTTGCTCATTTAAAAATTTCTTTAAATATTCGCCATCTTTATAATCGATATATTTAATGCCTGATTTCTTAAATCGGCAATACTTCTTTTTACCTGCATTCGCATCGGTTTGCGAGAATGGGTAAATCGCGTTGGAGTTATTATGGGGTGTTGGTTTAGCCATGATATTTAGTGTTTATTTAAAGATTATGCTTCTGTTTTTTTAGGCTGTTGAGACTTCAATTCACCATTGCGTCGGCGTTGATTGTAGCTAATGGAGTGCCGATCCAATACGATGCTTAAAAAGCGTAATACCGATTCGTCACGTTTTAACTGCACTTCAAATTTCGATACTAAATCGGTTGGTGCCTTGTATTCTAGGACCGTGTAATAGGCTGTACCTTTATTTTGTATTTGATACGCCAATTTGGTTAAGCCCCAATTTTGTTGATGCACTATAGTGGCACCTCCCTTTTCTAGAAAGGAACGATATTTGTTAATCGTTTCTTTTACCTGATCCTCCGTCATTACAGGTGTGAGTACTACGACGGATTCGTATTGATGTTCCATATATTAAAAATAAAATTTTTTTAGGGTTGCGAAGGTAAGGAATTCACCTATAAATACCAAATTTCTAGAAATGTTTCGCCAGAACTATTTCACCATTCGCTTTTTAGCCCCATTTCTCTCGCTGCTCTTACCTTTCACTGGCATTTTTAAAGAGGGTCGAACGGTGGTGCTACAAAATGGTAATTTCATCAATAAAAATAAAAGCATCGCCCCCAAAGCCTTGATGCCATGAGGGTAACAAACCGTAATTCATGGCTTTTATCCTTATAAAACGGTAATCCTTGTTGATCTCTTTCGTCTCAAATTCTTTTCGCTGAACATTCGAATGGGTATCGGCAACCTCATTTCGAAGGGTTCCTATCTCCTCAAAAACAACGCCATCCAACGACCCATAAAAGGTAACCCGACTTGGAAACAAAATCCAGGAGCGGGAATCCTGTAAGAAACCTGCGCTTATTTTGGTAACGAGCTTGGAAACATTCAGGTCCACCACGGCATCGAAATCTTGCGACTGATAACCCTGCCATCTTCCTCTTCTCCAGTCGATATCACCTACTAATCCATCCAGAAGTGCTTCTTCTCCATCGGCGGTGTATTGCTTATTGGCGGTGCTGCGGATGATAATGGAATAATTATTTGGTTTTTTATAAAACCGGGCTGTTACCACCGCGCTTTTTGCACCGCTATCGGCGATGTAGATGGCTTTGACTACTGTATTTTCTCTGATCTCAAGCGAATCTGCATCCCTATACTTATTGGATTTTATGGTTGGCAAGGTGGCATCAAGTGTATAGTAGATTGCTCCGCGGGTGAGCGCCTCACGATAAATCACATTCAACTTCTG
>CANNQU010000126.1 GCA_947507965.1 Bacteroidota bacterium | reverse complement strand
TTTTTTTCTTGGTTATCGAAATTGGCCTGCTTTTTATAGAGTTTAATTGCCTCTTTATATTGCTTATGCTCGTAAGCGGTATCTGCACGTATTGAAAAGTCTTGTGCTATCGAATTTGTAACGAGGCATAGAAGCAAAGAAAGGAAAATGAAATATCGCATGATATTGACCTATTTAGTTTCACACTGCAATTAAGCAAATAGTTTCCAAAAATAGAATACTGTGATGATCGATGGTAAATCAACCGATGATAAGGGTGGCGTCTTTGTTATATTTTATTAACTCATTGGCAAATAAATATTTCAATACGAGTTCTATTTCATTTTTCGGATGGGGTAGCCGTGAAATAAGTTGAAGAAGTGAAAGCTCATTCTCTCGAATCAATTGCTGTGCTTCTTTCATTATGGTATTGAACTTTTCGGCAGGCAATTCTTTTTTGAAATACAATAAACACACATCGCATTTACCGCAAGGCTTCGTGTTTTTTTCGTCAAAATACTTCAAGATTTCGGTGCTTCTACAGTTACTCGTTTGTGAAGCATAGAGGTAGGCCTTATTTAACTTCTCGGTCTCAACTTTTTTTAGATGCACTTGCATTTCCTCATTTATTTCTATGTTTTTAGCCTGAAGGCGAGCCGCGATGTAATAAATTTTAGGGGTATCGGTTTGTGGGATATATTCGGCATATTTTAGTTGATGAAGATGTTGTAAGCAAAGGATTACTTGTGTTGGTGAAGTATTCGGTGTTCTCGTTGCAATTTCCAACTCGTTAATCTGGATATAGTAATCGAATATTCCGCCGTAACTTCTAACGATGCTTCTTATAATTTCATTATGGGCTTTGTGGTTTGATTGATAGCTGTTAAGCGTTCGAGCATCAATGGTAAGTCGTAATTTCGAGGGGGAGAAAAGTGCAGGAGTAGCAAGCAGTAAATTGTTTTGTTCCATTACTTTTAAGGCCGACATCGTTGTGTTAGCCTTTAGGTGATTGGTCTTACAGAAATGAGCGATATCAAATTCATAACTTTGTTCAAGGCCACCATCGACAGGTACTCTAAGGTAGCTGCCGAGAAGTTCATAAATTCGTTTTACTTCTTCCTTGGGTAAATATTTTTGTTCGAGTAGCTTTCGTGCCTCTTTTTCATCGGTCGAATGGTGAAGCACTACAGCGTACGATTTATTTCCATCGCGACCCGCCCGGCCAGCCTCTTGGTAATAAGCTTCGAGCGAACCCGGCATCTGATAATGTAGTACAAAGCGAACGTCGGGTTTATCAATCCCCATTCCAAAGGCATTGGTACAAACAATGATTCTTGATTTATTTTTTATCCATTCCTCTTGAATTTTATTGCGTTGTTTATTGGATAGGCCCGCGTGATAATAGGTGCTGTTAATTTTATTGTTTTGTAACCAGGAAGATATTTCCTGGGTAAGCCTTCTACTACGGGCATAAATTAATCCACTGCCTTTTACGTTGTTACAAATCTCAATGATCTTGTTAAATTTATCATCTGTTGTACGAACTATATATTGTAAGTTTTTCCGTTCAAAACTCTTTCTGAAGAGGACGGCCTTTCGGAACATCAGTTTCTCTTGAATATCTTTTGCAACGGCTGCTGTTGCTGAAGCGGTGAGGGCTAATACCGGCACCTTTGGGATTAGGTCTCTAATCGTGGCAATCTGTAAATATTCGGGGCGAAAATCATAACCCCACTGTGAAATACAATGTGCTTCATCAACTGCAAGCAGATTAATACTCATCTGCGCTATTTTATTTCGGGTATCTTCGTTTTGCAACCTTTCGGGTGAGAGGTACAAAAATTTATAGGCGCCATTGACAGCGTTATTCAAGGTGGTTTCTATATCACGAGTACTCATGCCACTATAAATGGCAGTGGCTTGAATGTTTTTCTTTTGAAGGTTTTCTACCTGATCTTTCATTAGGGCAATCAAAGGGCTAATCACCAAGCATAGTCCCTCCTTGCATAACGCAGGCACTTGAAAACAGAGCGATTTTCCACCTCCTGTTGGAAGCAACGCAAGCACATCATTCCCCTCCAAACACGAATTGATGATATCTAACTGTAATGGTCGAAATTCATCAAAGCCCCAATATTGCTGAAGTATTTCATGCGGAGTTGCCATTCAATTTCGAATTGCTGTTTTATGAATTGGGTATAGGTTGATACAAACAGAACACGGTGCCCTATTTAGTGCCAAAATTTCGCAATCGAATCTTCGACAATACACGTTTGGTGTCCATACTAAAATCAGCGTTCATCATCCAGTCGTAATAGCTTGGTTCCTTTTCAAACACATCGGTCACTATTTTATCTTTATGTTTACCAAAGGCGAAAATCTCTTTTTTATCTTTATTGAATTTAATACGACCAGCCAAGTCGGCACTGTCCGATTGGCCACTAAATTCATGAAGCTTGTCGATCGAGTTATCGAGTTTGTCGGCATAGCGAATTACCTGGGCCTTAATTATTTCATACGTTGCCACCACGTCGGCCTTAGCACTATGGGCATCTACTAGGTCTTTATCGCAATAAAACTTATAGGCAGCGGTTAAATTTCGTGGTTCCATCGAATGAAATATTCTCATCGCATCTACGAATTTTCTTTTATCCGATTCGAATTCGACGCCTACGCGTAAGAACTCCTCCACCAAAATAGGATAGTCGAACTTATTGCTATTGAAACCTGCAAAGTCGCAATCGGCAAACGTTATGGCAAGTTCTTGTGCCACATCCATAAAGGTAGGACAATCTTTAACATCCTCATCACGGTATCCATGAACGGCGGTAGCAGCAGGATTGATTGGCATTTTGGGGTTTAAGAGGAATCGTTTCTCTTCGGTGCTTTCATCAGGAAAAAGTTTGATGTAAAAAAGCTCAACAATACGGTCGGCACTTAAACTCATACCCGTAGTTTCCAGGTCGAAGAATACCAAAGGGCGGGTTATTTTAATCCACATATTTTTAATTTTTTTTTAAGTTAAAGAGTTGGTTGATGCGTTAATATAAAGTGGTTAGAACAGGTTATTCAAAAGTAATCGACAACACAATAAATCGGGGATATACGGCACTGAGTGCTTGAGAGTAAATATATTTATCTTTTACCAGCATATTGTTTACCGCTTGCACTAAACGTATTTCGGGCGAAAACTTGAAGTACGGATAATAGATATCCCAGCCAAATCCGAGTACATAATTTAATCCGTTGGGTTTAAGTGCTACAATGGGTTCCGAGACACTTCTTCGTGTGTTTTTTTGCGACGATAAATCATAGCTGTATTGTGGACCGGCAAGCAAGTAGTACCTCCAGTTCACATGCAAGTCGCTTTTGTACTTTACCAGAAGTGGAAGATTGAGGTAGGTCGATTCCATCTTGGCAATGGTCGGTGTTTTAGGATTTACAAATACATAATTCATGCTTCGGTAAGCAAAGGAAATGGTGAACATCAGTCGCAGATTAAACGATTTTCCTAAACGCAAATCAGCAATGGCTCCTAGATGAAAACCTTGTAAACCACCGATATAATTTACACTTTTAATCGAATCATTTTGAAGAAAGTCGGGGCTATTCTTTATTTTCAGATTGCAAATATCAGGTCCAAAAACATATCCGAAATGATATTTCTTTAAATCGTACAGGTTGGCATTAATGTATTGAGCATTGGTTTTGCCATACCCAATGAAGATTAAAAAAAACAGTACTATTTGCTTGCGAAATAGATGCTGCTTACACCAAATAACAGGGGAGTGCATGTTGTGGTTTTAAAATTTTGTTGTTTTAATATTTGTACAAATGCCTCACCGTAAGGAAAATTTTGAGCCGATTGAATTAAGTATTTATAAGCTATCCCGTTATTGCTTACTAAACGGCCAATCAATGGAACTATTTTAGTTGTGTACAAATTTACACAAAATTTCTGCCACCACGAAGTAGGCTGCGAGGTTTCCAGGATTACCAAAGCTCCGCCAGGTTTCAATACGCGATAAATTTCTTGAAGGCCAATCGCTAAGTTCTCAAAATTACGCACCCCGTATCCAATCGTAATGGCATCGAAGTAATTATTTTCGAATGGAATGGCTTCACTATTTGCCGTTTGGAGTATAATGGTTTGCTCGGCATGTAAGGATTTAATTTTCTGTCGTCCAATTTCAAGCATCTTATTGGAGATGTCAATGCCAATTATCCTCTCGGGTTGAAGTAAAAGTGCTTCTATAGCAAAGTCGGCTGTGCCGGTAGCAATATCAAGAATTATTTTCGGATGTAATGGCTCTAACATCTTAATCGCTTTCCTGCGCCATCCCTTATCGGTTCCGAGCGTCATAATACGGTTTAAGAGGTCATATTTTGGAGAGATACTGTCGAACATTTGTTCCACTTGAACACTTTTTGTATCCGACGAATGACGATCAGGTAGAATTTGCTTATTCATTGGTAATGGTAAAAATTAGCATACAATTAATCCTTCATTTGGGCGTGCCTTGCCCTCTGTGCGCCAAACTCTAAAATGGAATCTATAAAGTCGAATGGTTTATAACCATTTAAAGCACATTGATGAAATAT
>CANNQU010000125.1 GCA_947507965.1 Bacteroidota bacterium | reverse complement strand
TTCATCCTCCCGTTGAGTGGTATCTTCTACTTCGAAGGTGAGTTCTTGTTTTAAAACTTTAACGGTTTTTTTTGACCATGAGATGCTCTGTGCTACCTCATCATCACCAATATCGTCAGCATCCAATGGAGGTATATCACCCAAGTTTTCTTTAAAGGAATTCGCCTCTGTTTCAAACGAGTCGGGACTAAAAGTAACCACGTTACCGGTGTTATAATCTTGAGCAATAGGTTGGGAAGTAGGTTGTAAGTTATCGTCGGTAAGGACGCTTGTTTTATCTTTGCTTGAGGTTGAGAGCTTTTTAAACGGGGTAAGTAGAAACGAAAAGTCGGTATTAAAAACCACAATGCTAAAGATGGCTAGGTATGCGGTGAGAAATAAGATCACGCCGATGATACCGGCAATGCTTTTAAGCCATAGATAACCGAAATAACCAAACGAGCCCCCGGCATTAAAATAATGTGTTTTGAAAATGGAACCCAATAAAATACTAAGCCAGATAACCCCGAAGAATGCGTATGCAAATGATTTACCAATGGGTAATAAGGAGGTATCGGAAAACAATTTCACTCCCATTAAAAAGGAGAGCAGAGCAAAGGAGTAAGAGGCAATACCAAAGCCATTATAAATGAGCACATGTGAAATCCAGGCCCCACCAATGCCTAACCAGTTTTGGGCTGCGTCGGGGTTTATTTCAAATAGTTTACCCGGCGACAAGCCGGTAACCACGCTCTGATCGAACTCCCAGGAGATGAGGAATGAGGTAAAGGCAATGGGCAAGGCCAATGCGAAGGCAATCAATAGAAAGCCCACGATTCGACGAAATTTTTCACTGCGCAGAAACCCGATGAAACCTCGCACGCTTGGTTTCACTTTCGTAGATTTCTCTTTTTCAAAATCGTTTTTTTCTGTTGCCTTTTTAGCCACTCTTAATTTTTTAGCGTTATAGTAAGTAATCTGTAAAAGTACATGAACGGCACTATGAATGAAAACGCAAAACGCCTTTATTTATTGTGAATAAGTAAAAAGTGTATGATGAAGTATGCAATAGATTCGGAAATACGGTGTTCAATTTAATTCTGGTTCAATTAAATTAGAAGACACAAGTAGCTTGTCAACCAATGGCGTTACAACGTCTTTCACTACTACTATGATGGTCTTCGTAGGATCAAGCTGGGATTCCTGCCTGAGATGCCCAATTTTATCGTTTCCTTTAAACATCGTCTGACAGATAGCACCGATAAAGTTTTTAGCACCCGGCTATAATTTAAAGAATTTCTCTTTCAATACAACACCTTCGGAGGTATAAGCATTAATAAAATATAGACCAGAAGAAAGATAAGAAATATTTATTGTTTGATTGCCGGAATTATCATGGTATATCAAGCTGCCATTTAGGTCAAGAATCCGCACTTGAATCAACTTATTATCCCCAGTCTCTATCGTCAATAGGTTTTTAACCGGGTTAGGAAATATTCGTACACGCCTTCCTACGGCCACGTTCTGGTCCTTTACATTTAATGGAAAAGAAGTTTTTGTTACGTACGGATAATAATTGGGATAAACATAATAGGATCCAAAATACCAATAATCGGGGTTGGATTTCTTGTAGTTATTTATGACAACCCGGTTACCGTTTTTATTTCGCATCAATTGGCCGGAATTTATTAATGAAAAGCTGGTATTATAAATGGAGAGATAATTTATGGAATCGTTTCCTAACACAAAGTACATTAAGGAATCATTTTCATTAAAACACTGAACCCGCTGTCCCCCGCTAAAGGTTTTTTCCAGTAGAAAACTGCTGTCATTAATAAAAGAAAACAAATACGTGTTATCAATTACTTCATCGTTATTTGAGTCGTTGATAATCATCATATAATCTTTTTGATTCCAATGAATAAAGTCTAAACTGGCGTTATTAAGAGGGAAAATGGGGAATATCGGATTAGAAGCAACGGTATAAATCTGGCTTAGCTTATCATATATTTTTATATTCATTTTCGGTTGACCACCAAAATAGTAAATAATTGTTTTAGCGTTGTTATTATATATTGTGGCATCTACTGATTTAATGTCTGTCGACCACTGTGAAGTCAAGGCAGTATCAAATCGTTGGATATTCATTAATATGACTTGAGTCGTGTCATGGGCATAAACGATTTTAGAAAAAACTTCATTATTGGCCAAAATAACTTTGGAATTAAATCTCAAAAAATAATACAATGAGATGTTCCCATATTGGTCAATAGGCAAATTAATTAATACACTATCTCTCAATACAAAATTATTATTAATCAAAATCTTTTGAAGATAGATTTTCTTTAATTGTATTTTGTACGATAGATAGTAACAGTAAAGCTTTGATCCAGTATTTTGAAAAACAATATCACTGGCTACTTCATTGGTGTCGCGCTTAAGAATATAGTTGTAAGCCAAGGTGTTCTTGTCAATTTCAACGATTGAATAAATTGAATACTTGATTGTAGCCATACTGTATCGCCATAGCCAATATTTTGAGCTATCTTCTTTAAGTTCCGCATAACATTTATTATTATAGAATGTTACCTTTGATATCTCGGTTTTAGGTTTATTAGAAATCAATAATTCAGTGGTGATTTGTGCATTTGAAATAAATGCATAAAAAAAAAGGAAGACAAAGGTTGTTTTTTTCATACCGTAAATATAAGAGGTTTTTATTTGAATTAATAACTTTTATGTCGTTGTATTTGTTCTTTCCGCCAGTTTCTTAACTTCCATGGTAAGTTCTCTTATCGCGTTAAGAACGGTAGCGTTGTCATCTGAATAACCTACAGCATTCAATGATTGATTTAAATTTAAAGCAGGAACTATTTCAGGAAATATTTCTCTAAGATCCTTTTTGAAATAACTAACAATTTTTAATCGTATATCAATAGGAACTTGGGTTTTCCCTTTTTCATAATTACTTAGAGTAGGTTGTTCAATAGACAGTTTTTCTGCAAATTCTTTCTGACTTAAACCTAATTCGGTACGCCATTTTCTTATGACATCGCCATTGTTTTTATTCATACAAACTATTTATTAATTATAAACAAAATTACAGTAGTGTCCCGTAAAAATACATAAAAGTTCTTTGAAATTCTAGACAGATAAGAGTTATAGCCGAAAATATGACGGTGACGATTTGAATTGGATTCCATCATTTTCGCCTATAATTCAGCATGAATCAGGGTAAGTATGTTTTCGCACAAGTTGTTACTTTTTTGCCTACAAGAATTTTCGATCGTTGTTCGGCTCAATTTGACGGCGATAAGTGGACAAAGCATTTTTCATGTTGGAATCAAATGATGTGCATGATGTTTGGGCAATTGAGTGGGAGAGAAAGTTTACGAGATTTACTTGTAACCATCAGTGCTCACCCAAATAAATATTACCACCTTGGATTCGGGAAGAATGTTTCCCGAACCAATTTAGCAAGGGCCAATGAACAGCGAGATTATAAAATATATGAGGCCTTCGCTTATGAAATGATTGCGATTGCCAGAGAATGTGTTATTAAAGAAACAGATTTTATTCTTGCAATAGCAGGAAACGTTTATGCCTTTGACTCTACAACGATTGACCTTTGTTTGAATGTGTTTTGGTGGGCTAATTTTCGCAAGGCAAAAGGTGCTATTAAAGTCCATACTCTTTTTGATATCAAAACATCGATTCCAACATTTATACATATAACTGAAGGAGCCATTCATGATGTTAATGCCTTAGATGAATTGACCTATGAAGCAGGCGGGTTCTATGTTATGGATAAAGCCTATATCGATTTTGGCAGACTCTATATCATTCATGAGGCCAGGGCTTTCTTTGTCACAAGAGCGAAGGACAATCTTAATTTCAAGCGAATTTCTTCTTCTGAACCCGATAAAAAGAATGGAATTATTTGCGATCAAACGATACAGCTTAAAGGGTACTATTCGTTGAGGTCATTTCCGGAAAACATTAGAAGAATAAAATATTTTGATAAAGAACAACAAAGGACATTTGTGTTCCTTACCAACAATTTTACTCAAAACGCAACCGATATTGCATTGCTCTATAAATACAGATGGAAAGTCGAATTGTTCTTCAAATGGATAAAGCAACATTTGAAAATTAAGTCATTCTGGGGAACTTCCATCAACGCAGTTAAGACTCAAGTTTATATTGCAATCATAACTTATACTCTGGTAGCCATAATAAAAAGCAAACTTAAAATAAACCGATCGACCTATGAAATTTTACAAATATTAAGTGCATCTCTTTTTGATAAAACACATTTAAAAGACCTTTTACAAAGCCCTATCTGTCAGGATGTCAAAGAACAATATAGCGAACAGTTAAAAATGGACCTAAATTAACGGGACACTAGTGTTATTTTAACTTAACTAATGAACCCAAATTTACAAACCCCAATTAAATTGTTTTACACGAAAAACAGACGTATTTTCAGATTTATTTTTTTTCGCTCTAATCGCATTTTTTGTTCCCCAAAAAGTCGAAGCCTCCCACTACCGTTATGGAAGTATTTCCTGGAGTCGTACCAGTGATGCCACCCGAACGGTTACCTTTAAAATA
>CANNQU010000124.1 GCA_947507965.1 Bacteroidota bacterium | reverse complement strand
TTTAATTTTGGTTCCCGACCCTGAAAGGGTCAAATAATAATAGCCGTAGGTGAAACCTACGGTACGGTGGTGTAGGTTATCAGAACCCCGAAAGGGGTTCAACCCCTCGCGGGGTTGGAATCCTAACATCGCCACCCCCGGGTTTCACCTACGGCTATTATTGTTAGACCCTTTCAGGGTCTTGAGTATTATGGACATCTTCCGAAAACAAGTATTCTATTTCAGTCAGCTTGTAATATCGGGTGCCACCAACCTTGAGCCCGGTGAGTTTCCCTTCACTACGCATATTAAAGAACCAGGTCTTCCCCTTCTTTAACATCGCTCTTGCCTCTTCTTCGGAGAGATACTCTTTCAGTGCAGGTGCATTGGAATTTTCTGATTTGAGGAGCTTCAGCAATTCATCCTGTTTGCGGTCGATGGTGTTTAAAAGGGATAGTGGTACCATTACCATGATCTCTCCGTTGTTGGTTTCATTTGTTCCGAATTTCTTTGTAACGTTCATTATATATTTCTTTTATAGGGCACAAAATTATATTGAACGAATACCGTCGTTTAGGACAAAAATGAGAGTGCACTCGGAAAATAATCCCGTGGGATGTGGGAATTATTTTGTATATATAATTTATGTGTAGCGAGTTACACGGCGTGTACGTTGGGGTGTAAAACGGGGTGTATGAGTGAATAATACCGTTACCTAATATAAATTAGTCCAAAATGTGGATAAAAAAATATAATCAAATTTACAGGTCGATTTTACAATGGAATTGGTTAGTTCATTCACCTCTTTCATTATGAAATCACTCACTTCATCCAATGTTTTATGAAGTTTCCCGGAGAATGCTCTTTTCATACGCCACCAAATTTTCTCAGCCGGATTCAGTTCGGGAGAATATGGCGGTATGAATAACAATACTATATTTTCAGGGATGTTTAAATCTACTGATTTGTGGAAAGCCCCATTATCGAGTAGTATGACCTTAAATTCGTCTGCTTTCGTTTTTGAAAACTCATCCAAGTAAACCTGAAAATTATCTGTATTGCAGTGCGGTAATTCTAATTCAAAATGATCACCTGTGAAAGGAGAATAAGCTCCAAATAAGTATAAGGATTGAAAAACCTGTTGAAATTTACATATAGGCTTTATTCCCTTTGCGGTTAATCCCTTACCATTTCTGGTAAACAATCCAAACCTGCTTTCATCCTGGCAATAGAGATTTATTTTTTCAAATCCTTGCGCTTTTGTTTCGATGATTTCTTGGCAGGCTTGATCGAAGCTTTTTTAAAAGCCTCTACCGCTTCAGGATCTTTCTTTATATGTACTTTACGGGCTACCTTCACTTTAGCTTCAAATTTTCTAACTACAAAACCGTGAAAGGTCTTATAGTTTGTGGTAGTTTTAAATTTAGCATCAAACCAATCCAGCAATTCTACAAAGCCTACAAAACCATTTTCCGGATTATTCATTTGTTCCCTGATGGCTTCTTCCTGTTCCTTGGTTATAGAACTTGGTTTATAGCCAATCATTGAATGATCCATAAGTTTATCAATACCCCCTTCAATATACATCGTGCGCCAGGTCTGGATACTGTTGTGATCTTTACCCAGCTCCTTCGCAACGATGCGTTTTGAAATTCCCAATGATTCATTTTTCTTGAAAATCAATAAGGCTTGCAAACGCTTTGCTATCATTGGATTGGCTGATTTCATTAGCTTCTTTATTTCGCTAATGCTTTCTTTTATTGGAAATGTTTTGGGTGATGACATAATAATGTATGCGAATATAACCTATTATATATTAGCCCAATTAAAACAAAAAAATAGTTATCAAGACTATTGGACTAATTTATACACGGTGTTGGTATTAAATAGAATTTAAAGAAAAATAGTTGTTCCAAATTAATGATCTATAGACCATGCTAATGGATCTATTCCACGTTCAGGCCGCACCTACGGCGCTAAATACAGGCTACCTCCATTGGCTACAAACAGGGCGCTCCGATAGAGCTTAATACAAAAGCATAGCAAAGGATGGTGAAAACAATAAAATGGCTAGGTGAAAACTTGGGTGATTTGTTTCAGCACCATCAAATTCGGAATAACCCAACATTTCCGATGGCATCACGACCATAATAGGTTGTTTTAATAACGACGCTGGAGGAATGGTCAGTTACTTTTTTAGCTATACGGTTACCGCTGGCATCGTATTCAAAATCCAAATCCATATTAGTGCTGTTTGTTTCATAGGTTATTTTTTAGTAATAGATATTTGATAATAGGTGGACTCGGAGAAAAATACTTTTAGATAATAAATTCCCGTTGCCCATTTGCGTGTATCATAACTTACAGTATTACTGTTTATTTCGCGCTTCGTTTCAACCAGTTGTCCTGTTTGGTCAAAAACCTGAACAGACTGTATACGTTCTCCATTCATACTACTTATTATTACCGTTTCTTTGAATGGGTTTGGGTAAACTTTTAACTTTCCAATAGCTTCGGCATTTATTCCCGCATTGGGACGAGTATCGCAAGTATTGCTATACAATTTTCCTTGATTATTTACCCCGGCTACTTTATAAAAATACCTTTGACCATTAATTACCAGCATATCGGTATATTGATGGGTAATTGGGAATGCACTATCGTATAGGATATAATTGAGTGTATCATTTAAACTTCTGTAAACCCAGATTGAACGGTTCGAAGATCCGGTATCTTGCCAAGTGAGCTTTATCTCCAGATCAAGATTATTTTTGGTGCATTGTAAATTAAATGGCCTAGTTGGTGGAGAAGGCGGCTTTGGATAGATTTTTACTGCGGGTAATTTTATTTTTATTACCCAAAAATCATGTCCACCATGACTACCAATTATTTCCCCTGTATTCCCATATGTTTCCCTGATCGCATATATATAATTATTTGGAGCTAAAATTATTTCTGATGGCGGCGTACTCGATACTGAATTTGAACCATAAGTTATACGTTTGTAAATATTATACGCTGTATCCATAAATGAAATCCTGATACTATCAATTGGGTTATGTTGAGAAATTAAGAATGTAGAATCTTCTCTCTGAACGATATCAACACCATCTGCAAAAATGTCACTGCCAAAAAAATGAACTGCTGCTTTTGTACCATCATCTTTAAAAATATAAAACATTTTAACTTTACTAGGACTTGGTGCTCCAGTTGCGTCACCGTCCTTACTATACGTATTAATTAGTGCCAAAAAATTACCATTATTTAATTCAATTAAATCGGCGGGATTATCATCTTTCGAGCCTCCAACGCATTTCTTCCAGACTAAATTCCCAGAGTTGTCAATTTTCGCAAGCCAGGTATCCTTCATTCCGTGATTCCCAGTATAATTATAATCATTTGATAGGGTGCTACCTATAATAAAATAATTCCCATTTGACTTTATCATAGTTGTTGGGTAGTCTGCGGCAGAACCATCAATCGGTTTTTGCCAAATGATATTTCCATTAAAATCTATTTTAATTATCCAGATATCAATATTACTTATGGGCCCAATTCTGTTTTGTATATCTAAATCTACTGAGCGGGTATAGCAAGCCATGGTAATAGAATTACTGTCTATGACTGCGCAATACGGTGATTCATCAAAAGATCCTCCATACGTCTTCTTCCAAATAATATTACCATTGTTTTTATCAACCTTCAAAACAAATACATCCGCAAGACCTTTGAATCCTGTGACATCCCCGTTTGATGAACCAGTATTTCCAATAATCAAATAATTCAAGTCAGGCATGATATAAGTTTTACAGCCACCATCACTTGCAGATCCGCCATAGTTCCTAGACCATATGACATTCCCGCTTGTATCAATTTTTAATAGAACAATATCTGCACCACCTTTATTATTTCCTATATCACCATCTAATGAATTTGATAATCCTGTAATTAGGATGAAGTCATCTGGGGTTCTTGTAATGCCTGGGCCTAAAGTAGTTAATTCTCCTTTTTCATCATTACTTCCTCCATAGCATTTGGCCCATTTTAAATAGGGGGGTGTTTGGGCCTCAGTATTTAATGATGCAATAAAAAATATTATAATAATTGATTTTATGTATTTCATATTTCCGAATATTAATTAATTACTTTAAATGAGTATTGGGTTGAGACTATGCAACCATTACTATCTTTTATTGACACAATAACACGAAAAGCTCCAATTCGTTTTTCGACCAAAACTGTATTACTTCCATAATTGTTACCGATAATGTTCCCTCCTTCTACTTTCCATTCATAAGTATAGGGGCCAGTGCCACCTGTTGGGTTGGCTGTTATTGCAAATAGGTTAATCCCTCCTATGGTCGAAACAGTTGGAAGAGTGGATGGTAAGGATACCTGAAGTGATCCACAGTTGAAACAATCTTCAATGCTTTTTTGAAGCACCACTTGTTTGCCTCCCGAAACGATGATTGCCTTTTTGCCTGTATGAGAAGTCTTCAATGCATTTTTATTATTTATCAGAACACAAAAGTGTGTTTTTTAATTGATAATCACAAAACTTATCTTATTATACTAATTGGAAAAAAAGGCATTAAAGTTCAACGGATTTTACTTTATATAATATGGTAGTTTTTGTACT
>CANNQU010000123.1 GCA_947507965.1 Bacteroidota bacterium | reverse complement strand
TTTTTTATTTTAGCGGTACCTCTATTAAGCAGCAAAGGGTTCGAGTGGGCTACCGAAATAAAAAGCATGGCTTCAGGGGTTACATTTATTTTTCTCATCAATATTGCTTCTAGTGTATTGGTACTTCCCTTTTTTCTTCGTGAGATGAAGCTCTTAGTTATAGGGTTTGATGCAGTGCTTTGGAAGAAAATGTTTCGTTACGCATTGCCTCTGATGGTATTAGGTTTTGCTGGGATGATTAACGAAACGATGGATCGGTTTTTATTAAAATATATTATTCCGGATAAGAATATTGCTTTGGCTCAGATAGGAATTTATGGTGCTGTTTATAAACTAAGCATCATCATTTCGCTTTTTATTCAGGCTTTTCGATTTGCTGCCGAGCCTTTTTTCTTCAGTAAGGCCAACGATAAAAATGCACCGGAACTGTATGCTAAGGTGATGCATTATTTTATTATGGTATGTTGTGTTATTTTTTTAATGGTGACCCTTTACATCGATTTTTTCAAACATTTTATTGGAGAGCCTTTTCGAGTAGGGCTCGCGGTGGTTCCAATCTTACTTTTAGCGAATATCTTCCTTGGAATTTTTTATAATTTATCCATCTGGTATAAGCTTACCGATAAAACCATTTATGGAGCCATTATTACGGTTTTAGGAGCCATTATTACCATTCTATTAAATGTTTTATGGATACCACAATGGGGTTATGTTGGGTCGGCATGGGCTACCTTAATATGCTATTTTACGATCGCAGTGGTAAGCTACTTTCTGGGGCAGAAATATTTCCCTGTGCCCTATTCATTAAAAAAGATTATGCTTTATTTTGGATTAGCTTTCGTGTTTTATTTTATCTATTCTTTTTTGCACGAAATGTATTTACATAACCAGCTGTCGTTTACAACGTTGCAATTCATTGCGACCCTTCTGTTTTTTGGTTATATCGGCTGGCTTTATATTACAGAAAGAAAAGAACTTAATGTTTAAAATGACGTATTCCGGTGCATACCATTGGTATATGGTGCTGGTTACAATAGGCAATGCTAAGTTCATCTTTGATGCTACCTCCCGGTTGAATTATTACCGCTACTCCAGCGTTATGCGCTATTTCAACACAGTCGGGGAAAGGGAAAAAAGCATCGGAAGCCATGGCGCAGCCGCTTAGGTCGAAGCCAAAGGTAGCCGCTTTTTTAATCGCTTGCTGTAAGGCATCAACTCGGCTGGTTTGCCCTGAACCCATTCCGAGCAATTGCTGATTTTTTGCCAATACAATCGTATTGCTCTTAATGTGTTTGCATATCTTGGCAGCAAATAACAAATCAGAAATTTGCTCCGTTGTTGGAGCTACTATGGTTACTGTTTTTAAGTCGTTTTCTGTTTCCGTTTTGTTGTCGATATCCTGCACTAGAAACCCATTGAGCAGGCTTTTAATTTGTTTTGATTGAATTTCGAAATTTCTCAGTCTTAAAATATTCCTATTTTTCTTTTTCTTTAATATGTCGATGGCCTCTGGTTCATAGTCGGGTGCGATTAATATTTCAAAGAACAAGGAATCCATTTCTTTTGCAACCGTGGCGGTAATTTTTCTGTTGGTGGCAATAACCCCCCCAAAGGCAGAAACGGGGTCGCCCGCGAGCGCCTTTTTCCAGGCCTGAAGCAAATTAATATCGCAGGCAACACCACAAGCGTTGGTGTGTTTTATAATAACAAAAGTGGGTTTATCGAATTCTCGAATAAGTTGCATTGCTGCATCGGTATCAACTAAATTATTATAGGACAATTCTTTGCCATTTAGCTTTTCAAAAACGGAATCCAAGTCACCATAAAAAGTACCTTGCTGATGTGGGTTTTCACCATAACGTAGTGGCACGCCATGGGCTTGGCTTATTTTTAAGAATTCGGATGAAGGATTAAAATAGTTATGAATTAAGGTGTCATAATGTGAGGTGATATGAAATGCTTTTCCAGCATAGGTTTTGCGTTGTTCAACTGAGGTAAGGCCATTTCCTTCTTCGAGTAAATTCAAGAGTTTCGGGTAATCACCTTGGTCGGCTATAATTAAGGTATCGTTAAAGTTTTTTGCTGCAGCGCGAATTAAAGAGACTCCCCCAATATCAATTTTCTCAATGATTTCGTCTTCACTACTCCCACGGTTCATGGTTTCTTCAAATGGATACAAATCAACAATAATCAAATCGATGGCAGGGATACCAAACTCGGCCATTTGTTTTATGTCTTCTTCATTTTCCCTTCTTCCGAGAATGCCCCCAAACACCTTTGGGTGAAGGGTTTTTACGCGGCCACCCAAAATGGAAGGATACCCTGTGAGGTCTTCAACCCTTCGCACCGGAACACCTAGGTCTTCGATGAATTTTTGGGTTCCTCCGGTACTATAAAGAGCAATATTAAGGGCATGTAGTTTTTGAATAATTGGAGCGAGTCCATCTTTATAAAAAACAGAAATAAGCGCGGAGGTAATTTTTTTAGAAGACATAACTTAATGTCGCGAAGATAATTGGGAAAAGCGGCATCTAAAAAAATCTTTCCAATCAAAAAAAAGGTCACTTAAATTAGTGTCCGCCCTTTACCGCCGTATTAAAACTTACGCCTTGGCTTTTTAGAATACCACTTACCCTCCAGGCATAAAAGGCCAAATAGGCAAAACAAAATACACCTACAATATAACTTGCATGTATCGATGTGATATCGGCCAAGTAACCTTGCAACCAACTTACAATACCCCCACCCATAATCATCATAATTAAAAAGCTGCTTCCTTGACTGGTGTTTTTCCCTAAGCCTGCAATCGCTAAAGTAAATATACAAGGCCATAGGGTACTGCAAAACAAACCTACACTTGTAAAGGCATATACACTAAGCATTCCATCGGTTGCCATACCCGTAAGTAGGGCCAAAATTCCCAATCCGGAAAATAGAAGTAGCATTCGTGCTGGATTGCCTTTGCTTAATAAATCGGCAGCAATAAGAACAAGTATAACAAAAGCGTAAACATAAAATGGCGCCAAGTCGTGTTTTGCAATCGCATTCACTAAAAGAAATATTCCGAAAGCTAAATAAGGCAATACAAACTTCAGTATTTTTTGTATGCTAAAATTACCACTTAGTGCTTCTACGGCACCAGTCCACCGACCAATCATTAAACTGGCCCAATACAACGAAATATATGGAGCAATGTCTTTGGTTAAAAAGCCTAAATTCTTTTCCATATACGCAGGTAAATTACTTGCTGTAGAAACTTCAACACCCACATAAACAAAAATGGCTATCATACCCAATACTAGTTGTGGGTATTGCAATGCCGATGTTTTAGTTGTATTCGTGTCGTCTGTCTTCGTTATAGCTTCTGGCTTATCGGGTAATGATGAAAACTTTAGTATGGCAGCAACCAATAGGAAAACGGCACCTAAAATTAAATATGGAATCTTTACACTTTCGATACTCATCGTTGTTGTACCACTAGAACCGAAAATAGCAAAACTTACTATTAATGGGCCAATGGTAGTGCCAAAATTATTAATACCTCCAGCCATGGTTAAACGTTGCGAGCCGGTGCTAACCGGACCTAAGGCAATAGCTAAAGGGTTAGCTACCGTTTGTTGTAAGGAGAAACCAAGCGCAACAATGAACAACCCCGAAAGCATTAATGGAAAGGAACCGGTATTTGCAGCAGGATAAAAAAGAAGCGTGCCAAGAGCTGAAATAACCAAGCCTAATGCCAACCCGTTTTTATAACCTATTTTGTTTACAATATCCTCTTTTAGTAAAAAAGAAATGCCCATATAAATTAATGAACCAACGGTATAGGCAATATAGAAAGCGAGTGAAACTAACTGACTTTGCCCTTGGGTTAAATCGAATGTTTTTTTGAATACAGGTATTAATATATCATTGCTTGCAGCCACAAATCCCCAAAAAAAGAATACGGTGATTAAGGTGATTAATGCTTTATAATTGGTAGGTTCTTCAATAACTTTCTTTTGCATAATGGTTCTTTGATTGTTAAAGTAATCTGAATGGGTAAATAAAAAATGATTGTTATCCTTGATTGTAAATCTTTTTAAGCAAGTTTTGCAACTTACACTAAATATTATTATTCTGCAATTTTTATGATCAAACAACGGGGAGGCGATCAAGTACCGTATCGTAAAAAAAAAGAATTTAAAGAAAAACGCCAAGTTGTATAATAAATGTCGTCATAGCGTTGGTTAGCTTCCAAATAACCCATTATATACATAGCCAACGCTGCAGTTTCAATTTTACAAAATACAAGATTGATTTTTTTTCGAGCACTGGTATGGTATACTTGTAATTTTATGTAGTAAAACATCACGGTAGTAATATTTTTTTTAAATTGAACCCTGTCAACCTCTCGAATCATTCAAAATCAATTATTTTTACCGCAGAATTATCCGGGAGCATTACCAATATGGACGCGCAACAATCAAATTACCACAATACATTTTCCATCGATAATATTATCTTCGGATTTGACCAAGGTGATTTAAAAATCTTGCTTATCGAACGTGCCGAAGAAGCATTTATCGGGCAAATGGCTTTACCCGGAAACTTAGTAAGGGAAGATGAAAATTTGGATAACGGTGCGGCGCGTATTTTATTCGACCTTACGGGGCTCACCGATGCACATTTGGAACAACTATTTACCTTCGGAGACATTAACCGACATCCACTGGGGCGTGTCATTACCGTTGCGTATTATTCATTGATAAGAATCAAAAACCAAAAGCTTGAGCC
>CANNQU010000122.1 GCA_947507965.1 Bacteroidota bacterium | reverse complement strand
TTTTCCTTGTATGAGAACCTTACCGTACTCGAAAATATTTATTTCTTTGGTGGTATTTATGGATTAAACAATCAACAGCTGAAACAAAAAAGTGAAGTGCTGATTAATAAATTAGGATTGGAACATGAAGCAAAGAAGCTGGTGAGTTCGCTGCCTCTAGGGTGGAAGCAGAAACTAGCGTTCTCGGTTGCCGTGCTTCATGAGCCTAAAATAGTGTTTCTTGATGAACCAACCGGTGGTGTAGATCCTGTAACTCGCCGACAGTTTTGGGATTTAATTTATGAAGCAGCTGATCGAGGGATGACCATCTTCGTAACCACACACTATATGGATGAAGCGGAGTATTGCAATCGTATTTGTATTATGGTCGATGGGCAAATAAGCGCATTAGACAGCGCTTCGAATTTAAAGCAAAAGTTTATGGTGAACTCGATGGATGAAGTATTTTATGCCTTGGCACGAGGTGCAAAGCGAGGCGAATAGTTTTTAAATGTGATGAAACAATTATTGGTATTTATAAGAAAGGAATTTGCTCATGTACTACGTGATAAAAAAACGTTGTTGATTTTATTTGGGTTACCGATTGTGCAGATTATGATTTTTGGATTTGCACTCACCAATGAGGTGAAAAATTCTAAGATCGTGATATTAGATAACGCCAAAGATGCCTCCTCGCGGCAGCTGATATCAAAAATCGAGGCAAGCCGATATTTTGAAATTGAGCATACCTTACTCAACCGTCATGAAGTGGAAAAAGCCTTTCAAACCGGTAAAATAAAAATGGCTGTGGTGTTTCCCGAAAATTTCAATCACGACCTATTTCATGGTAATAAGGCAACCATACAAATCATATCGGATGCCACCGACCCAAATACAGCAACCATGTTAAACAATTATGTTTCCGCTATTATTGGAGATTACCAAACCCTTTTAAATATAAACTCTGGAGTTCCTTATCGAATCATTCCTGAAGTACGTATGCTCTACAACCCACAATTGAAAGGCGTTCATAATTTTGTTCCTGGTGTAATGGCCATGGTGCTTATGCTCGTTTGCGTTATGATGACAGCCATTTCTATCGTTCGAGAAAAGGAAACCGGTACCATGGAAGTATTGTTGGTCTCACCGTTTAAGCCGATATTAGTAATTGTTGCTAAAGCCATTCCATACCTGATACTTTCATTATTGAATATTGCCATCATCTTACTATTAAGTGTTTTTGTTTTAGATCTGCCCATCAACGGCAATTTGTTTTTATTATTTGCTGAAAGCACCCTTTTTATTATTACTTCGTTGGCCTTAGGGATGTTCATTTCAATAAAAACGGAAACCCAACAAACGGCGATGCTTATTTCACTAGTGGGTATGTTTTTGCCTACCCTATTATTGAGTGGTTTCATGTTCCCCATTGAAAACATGCCAAAACCATTGCAGATGGTATCCAATATTGTACCTGCAAAATGGTTTTATATCATCATAAAATCGATTATGATCAAGGGGTTGGGCTTTGCAGCCATCTGGAAGCAAACATTGATTTTAGCGGGGATAACCATCTTTTTTATATTGATTAGCATTAAGAATTTTAAAATTCGCTTGGCATGAGAACCTTAAAGTTTCTATTACAGAAGGAGTTTAAACAGATATTTCGTGATAAAACAATAATTGCGATGATTCTTGTGATGCCAACGATACAGCTATTGATACTACCGTTGGCGGCAAATTACGAAGTGAAAAATATCAATCTTGCGGTGGCCGACAACGATCATTCAACCTATTCACAACAGTTAATTTCCAAGATCACCTCCTCAGGGTACTTCCGACTCACCGGATACAATACGTCCTTTAAAGAATCGTTTGCCTTGATTGAAAGCGACCAAGCTGATTTAGTATTAGAAATCCCGCAAGATTTTGAGCGAAATTTAATTCGTGAAAATGAACAGAAAGTTTTTATCGCAGTAAATGCAATCAATGGGGTGAAAGCCAATTTGGGAGGGGCATACCTATCAACCATTATTCGAAATTACAATGCCGATATACGTCAAGAATTAGTTTCGCCGACACGAAGCAATTTTGTGCCTATTATAGAAACAACAAACTCAAATTGGTATAACACCCTTCTCAACTATAATATTTTTATGGTACCCGGTATTCTTGCCATCTTGGTAACGATGATTGCCGGTTTCCTCTCGGCGCTTAATATCGTTCGAGAAAAAGAAGTAGGGACCATCGAACAAATAAATGTAACACCGATCAAAAAGTATCATTTCATTTTGGGTAAATTAATTCCTTTTTGGATTTTAGGACTCGTCGTTTTTACGATTGGTTTAACACTTTCGCGGCTCATCTATGGCATTGTGCCGTTGGGAAGTATTTTACTTATGTATTGTTTTGTAGCGGTGTACTTATTTGCTGTTTTAGGATTCGGGTTGTTGGTGTCAACCTATTGCGAAACACAGCAGCAGGCAATGTTTATCACCTTTTTCTTTGTTATGATTTTTGTGCTTATGGGAGGGCTTTTTACATCCATCGATAGTATGCCCGAATGGGCTAAAATGGTTTCTCGGTTTAATCCACTAAGTTATCTCATCGATGTTATGCGTATGGTTATACTCAAGGGCAGTGGATTAAAAGATATTCGCTATCACTTTTTTATTGTTTCCGTATTTGCTTTAGTACTTAATAGCTGGGCCATGTGGAACTACAGAAAGACGTCGTAAACTAAATGGCACCCATTGCATCGAGCACAAGCCAGCTTAAAGCTCGTATTTCTAAATTGTCACTGGTGTTTTTCGAAAATATTAAGCGTGGTGAATCGTTTTTACAAATTAAGTATTACCTTCGCTAGATACTTGTTTTAAATGACCATTTACATACGGTAAGATGAATAAATTAATTACATTACTTTCTATATCTCTTTGTTTAGGGATAATTTCAAAAGCACAACTTCCCAATCCTGCTCTGATTGGATATTGGCATAACTGGAACGATCAAAACGTTCCCTATATACCATTAGACGCTGTCGATAATCGTTATAATGTTATTGAAGTAGCATTTGCTGCTCCTACCTCTTCCTCCGATATGAACATGCAATTTACCCCCGATGGAGTAACTCAAAGTGTGTTGATAAACAAGATAAAAATATTACAAAATCAAGGAAAGAAGGTGTTAATAAGCATTGGAGGGGCTAATGCCAGTATCGATTTAACCACTACGGCCAATAAGAATGCATTTGTAAGTTCTATGACCGCAATGGTTAATACCTATGGATTTGATGGTATTGATATTGATATAGAATACGGAAACTCTATTTTGGTAAGTGGTGGAACAATAGCAGCTCCGGGAGGTATTGCACAAATAAACTTAATTGATGCCATTAAATTAATCATGGCAAACTTTAGGGTGGCAAATTCTAAAAAACTATTGCTTACGATGGCTCCCGAAACGGCGTATGTGCAAGGAGGGCAATCGGCTTTTAGCAGTATCTGGGGAGGGTACTTACCTATTATAAATGGGTTGAAAGACTCACTTGATTTGCTTCAGGTTCAACTTTATAATAGCGGTACAATGTTTGGTATCGACACGAAGATATATACTCAAGGTACTGCCGATTTTATCGTTGCAATGACGGAAGCTGCGATCAAGGGGTTTAATACGACAGGTGGATTGTTTGCTGGCATTCCTGCCCATAAAATTGCTATCGGGTTGCCGGCTTGTCCTAATGCGGCAGGTGGTGGTTATGTCGATTCCGTAACTGTAAAAGCAGCAATAAAATATTTATTAGGAAAAGGTCCCAAACCGGGTACTTATGTATTGTCGAATGTGGGTGGATATCCTACCTTAAGGGGTATGATGACCTGGTCCATCAATTGGGACGCCTTAAGCACTTGTGCCAACCGATATCAGTATGCCAATATTTACCAAAGTATCTTTGGTTCGACGCCCACCTTTGCTGGCAATATGAGATCGTCGTCGCGATATGAAATTTATCCAAATCCGACACACCAACAGATAACCATCGATCTTCATGTGCAAGGTGCTGAAATCATCATTACCGATTTAATGGGGAAGGAAATCGTAAAAATGCAGACGACAGAAGAAACGGTAAACATACCACTCGAGCAAAACGGTGTTTACCTAGTGCATATAAAATCAGATCGTGGAACAACGACGCAAAAAATTATGGTAACCCCATAAGTTAAAACCCCGTTTTTCGAAGGCTTCCAATTCCTTATAAACGCTCCTGAATTTAGGTTTTTCCAAGGTTCTTGTTTTTCGCAGTAAACCACATTTTCAGAGGAGGCGCAAAATGAGTATAACCGTATTGCAGATAAAATTCACTCGATCTCATCAGGAATTGTAATTAGCCCGATTGATATTATCAAACAAAAACTTGCCAAGGCAGGTTACACGGTGGCAGAAGTAACCGGGCGCAAACTCGAAGTGGAATTTATGCCACAGAAAAAAACAATTGGACTTTCTGGCCCTGTAAAAGAAAAACAGTATTGCATCAAAAAAGATGGACTGTATCTCACAGGGCGCAACAACCAATACAAGTTCACCGACAATTTTGAATTTCGTTACACATGGAGCGAAAGCGAAAAACAAATAGCCGAAAGGTTAGCAGCATATTATAACGCGAAAGTTGTTTCAGATGAAACGCATTCGTTAGGAGATAAAGTGGAGATTCCGACGTAATTGACCACCCATTTTCGATTTTCATTGACCACCCATTTTCGATTTAAACTGACCACCCGTTTTCGGGCCAAATTGACCACCCTTATTCGGTCTAAACTGACCACCTGTTTTCGGAGCAAATT
>CANNQU010000121.1 GCA_947507965.1 Bacteroidota bacterium | reverse complement strand
TGGGGAGAACGCACAAAATGTGTTGCACGATTGGCCTATGCCTCCGATGGAACGTCCATTATTTTGGTGGTAATTGAAGAGGAGTCGAATGTAAAATATCATACCTTTATTTATAAATCTATAAATGGTGGTTTCGATTGGATATTGAAAGCTACTTTTAGGGATGTACTCTTGTCGGATATGGATTTTAATCCTACCGTGAAAAAGCATATTGTTTTAAGTTGCACCTCTAATCCCAATGAAATGGGTCATTTTTATGAGAGCAAGGACGATGGTGATACCTGGAATCCGGCTTTTACCATTTTTCCCGAATTAAATGAACAAGGAGCAATGTATAAGACCAGCTTCGATGCTGAAATTCCATCTCAATTATGGTTTTGTAAAACGACAACGTATAGCAATCAGATTTTTATTTTAATGAACGGTAAGTTAACAGCCACTCAAACTTTTCGACAATGGCATAATGCCGGTGGATGTGCTTCCTTTGCAATATCCAATTATAATCGAAATTGTTTTAGCGCGGGCTCTTTGGGCTTATATTGCGTGGCGAATAACCAAACGTATGATTTAAATAAAGAGATTCATTCTGATATCCGTGCGATACAATATTATCCGAAAAGCAGAGATATGTTAGTGGCCAATGATGGTGGGGTTTCTTTGGCTCATTTCGACTCGAGTACCAATCAATATCAAGTTACTGATGTATCGAACGGATTAGCGATTGGCAGAGTGACCAACATTTCGAGCATTTCAAAATCAAATTATGGTTTTGCTAACTGGGATAATTCTTGCCGATGGGTTAGTGATATTAAGAAACCAAAACCTTTCTTTGATTTATTTGGAAATGAATCGACTATTTTCGAAATTAATGACCATGCCATTTTAGATGGAGGTGCCGGGCCATTAAATGCCGTCTTGTACACTTTCGATAGTATTTATAACCTTTCACAAAGGGAAATGTACATTGGCGATTTTTTCACTTTTATTCCTCATGAAAAGAAATTTTTCTATATCAACGGTACCGAATTACATCTCGTTAATTTTAGTGCCAGTATTTCGGTCGACCGTATTGTATATACGCACCCACAAGGAGATAAACATTTTTTACAACCCAAGGTAGCCTTACGTAATTCAAATGTGATCTATACTGCAACTCAACAGCAAGGAGCATATTACCATTTTCAAATATTTAAATCGGCGGATGGTGGAAATCACTGGGCGGAATTTAATACGCAACCTTTTGGTGGAAATCTAACCGATTTGGCAATCGACCCTTTTCACGAAGAAGTTATCTGTGTTGGTTCTACCCAAGGTGATGTTTTTTTCTCTTCTAATTCTGGATTAACATTCACCAACTCATCATTACCGCATGAAGCAGGGGCAGTAAATACGTTAACGTACATCAATTCGAAATGGGTTTTAGCCGCCTGCGACGATGGTCTTTGGATTTGTAATACGACCATTTTTGGCGATAAAATATGGAGGAAATTCAATGACCTCTTGCCACGTAAGTCCATCAAACTTCCTAATTGCCGAATAACAGATGTAGAATACCTGAGCGATTCTAAAATAATACGTGTGGCAACTATGGGGCGTGGAGCTTTTGAGTGTGATGTTAAAAAATTATTTTAATGCACGAGCAACACACGCTATTTATTGTACCTTTGCATTTGAGTTTTTTAACACGATGGCGACCATAAAATTTCAGTTTGAAGATCAAAAGATTGAATCAAAAATTTTTACCATTACCAAAGGTGAAAGTGTTTTAGATATTGCAATGGATGAAAATATTGGATTACACCATAATTGTGGTGGCGTTTGCGGCTGCAGCACCTGTCATATCTATATTCACCAAGGCATGAATAGTTTTCAGGAAATATCAGATCGAGAAGAAGATTTTATCGATAGGGCTATTAACCCCAAGATAAACTCACGCTTAGCTTGTCAATGCGTGGTGGAAAACGATTTGGATATGGTGGTTATTATTCCTGATCAAACCGCTCTTAATGGGCATTAACTAATATTGATTTAATACTACAGAAATGACGAATAGTTTTCAATTGCCCATACATTGGGCTGACCATGAAGATATAGCAATTGCCTTATTTGAGCGCTATGGGAATGAATTTAACGAATCGATGATATACAGGATCCGTTTCACTGAATTAATGCAATGGGTACTCGAAGTGCCCAACTTCAAAGGTACTCCTGAGCAATGCAATGAGGGGCATTTAGAGATGATTCAGTCGGCCTGGGTTTATGAATGGCGCGACAACCAGAAATAGGCTGCTTCATTGCAAACCTTTTTTTACTCATTGTTTTCCACAAATTTCTTCCCAATGTGTATCTAGCAGATACATAATGCCTGCAATTCCTGCGGCACCCATAAGCAACTCGCGTTTATTTACGCCTTCAAAAACATCCGTTGCGGCATGATGAAAATCGAAGTAACGTTGGGTATCCGGACTAAGATCCATCAATACACAACCTTGTTCTTTTAGAGGTCCTATATCAGAACCGCCTCCACCCATATGAAAGTCGTCCATATAATAGGGGTGGAATGTTTTATTATAGCCCAATAATCGAGCTAACGTATCGCCCGTGGCATCGAATGAGAACCCACGCGGCGTAAATCCGCCTTCATCACTCTCTAAAGCCAATACGTGTTTCTCATTATTTAGCCGTGCCATCTCAGCATATTTTAACCCTCCCTTTAAACCATTTTCTTCGTTCATAAAAAACACACATCTAATGGTGTGTTTCGGGCGAATTCCCATTTGTTTGAATAATCGTAACGCTTCTAAACATTGTACCAGTCCTGCGCCATCATCATGGGCGCCTTCTCCTAAATCCCAAGCATCTAAATGCCCACCCATCACCATGATTTCTTCCGGATGCTCACTACCCTGTATTTCACAAATTACATTATGAGAAAGCGTGTCGGGCAAGGTATGCGAGTAAAGAGAATACTGGAAAAAAAGGCGTGTATTCTTCTTTAAATCATCGCTTAACTTCTCCGCATCAAGCGTACTAATGGCACATGCCGGAATTTTTGATACGGTATCACTGTATCTCATGGCTCCGGTATGAGGATACGGATTTATTCCGACACTCATCGATCGAACAATTACGCCTACAGCCCCCATATATCCGGCTTCTATTGCTCCTCGTCCACGTTGATTTACAGCTCCCCCATAAGCTCCAAAAGTATTTATTTTGGTATCGTCCATAGGGCGGTTGAAAAAAACTATTTTACCCTTAACGTTCTCCTTTTTCAAGGCTCTCAATTCTTCGAACGATTTAACTTCAATAACTTCTCCTTTTATTTCTCCACCGATGCTTCCGCCTAAGGCACAAATACTTACCGGAATTATTTTCATCGATTTACCTAGCTCATAGTGTGCTTTCTCTGTTGCTCCTCGTACCCAGTGGGGTACCATTACATCTTGCTTGTAAACAGTATCAAAGCCGTAGCTTCTCATTTTATGGTAACTCCATTCAACGGCGCCTGCCGCAATGGGTGAACCGGTTAACCGTTTTCCAAAACCCTTACAGAGGTATCTCAAATTTTCGTAGCATTGTCCGTTACTTAATTCTTCATCAAAAATTTTTTTGATAAGTATCGAGTCGGAGTTAACCTGCGCATTAACGGTATAGCAGAAGAATAAGAAAATGATAGAATATAGAACCTTCATAAATGCGAAAATATATTTTTTTGGGCTAGTAATATTTATTTTATTTTTGAATGTAACAACCACTTAACTGCTATTTAGCATCTAATTTGGTAGTTATGCACACTGCAATGTGTATTCAACGGGTTATTTTTTATATAATTGGAGAGAATAAAGATAGTCGTATTACATATCTTTGTATGGTAAAAAATCTATTCTTAAATAATTTACTTCCAATATGAAAAAACATCTAATAACTAAAGCTATAATTTATTTTTCTAAGGATAAACAATTAACCATTTATTCTTAATTCATATGTCCATCTATTTAATACGTCATACAACCCCGGCAGCAGCAAAAGATATTTGCTACGGAAATACTGATGTTGATGTCTCAACGGATTTTGATCGAGAGTTTTTAGGATTACTTAACGTGGTTTCAAAGTATAAGATTAAAAAAATATACACAAGCCCCTTGCAGCGTAGTAGTAAATTAGCGGTAAAGTTAGCCGCGACGCTAAATATAGAATTAAAGAAAGATGATCGATTAAAGGAGTTAAATTATGGGCTATGGGAAATGGAAAAGTGGGGAAGCATTCATCCAACGGAGTTAAATATTTGGATGGTGAATTTTGTGAATCTTAAAACGCCTAAGGGTGAATCGTATTTACAAATGCATAAAAGGGTGAGTGATTTTTTAAATACCAATGATTTGAGAAATTCTTTAATTGTTTCTCATGCCGGAGTGATGCGCAGCATCTTATCATCGTTGATGAATACCCCATTAGGTGAAGCCTATAAAAAATACAACTTCAACTATAATGAAGTTATTGAAGTAGATCTGATGAAACGTACCTACCAATTACTTGAGAACACCTTGAAGTATAAGAATCGGAGTCTTTAAGTGATAAATTAGAATACCCCATTAATTCGGGTATTTCCATTTTTGATGTGCTGGGCTGGAATTATGCTCCATAATTCGCCTCTTTTCGAATGATTGGAATCGTTACAAATACCGTTCATCAGAATCCATCAACACCCTCATGAAGCGACGGAAAACTTGATTCATAGACCCTGTTGTATTGTCATCCTGACGAAGGAAGGATCTCAAAAAAACACCACTCATCATCAACCATCAACACCCTCATGAAGCGACGGATAATCTGATGCATAGATTCGTGTTGTATTGTCATCCTGACGAAGGAAGGATCTCAAAAAAACACCACTCATCAGCAACC
>CANNQU010000120.1 GCA_947507965.1 Bacteroidota bacterium | reverse complement strand
GCGAAGAATACAGCTGGTGGGGTTTTGAAAACCCGATATAATGATGAAATCGGGTATCATAAATTTCCACTAATTTATGCGTGATGGCCTCCCCAATTAGTTTGCCATCTACTTTTTTTACATTTCCGAAATAGAGGATCATGGTTTTCTATCTTTTACCAAATTAACAAACGCCAGGCCATACAAAAAAGATGGCAATGCCAGCCGATGGGCATTATGAGCTTGGGTGAGCAAGCTAAGAACCACGAAAAGAATTAAGATAAAGCTATTATTAATATTGGTTGAATTAATAAGCTTTACAACCGGATAGAAAAGCAAAATGAGCAAGGCCGCTAAGCCAAATAAGCCATGCTCGGCGAGCATTCGGCTAAATTCGGTATGATTCGCAACGAGTTCTTCCTTAACACCTCGTAATTTTTGAGCCCTCGCTTTGGTAGCCATTCCAGGACCAACACCCATAATTATATTCTCTTGAAATATCTCTAATTCTACTGCCGCCAATTTATCGCGTCCACTCGAAAATTCACGCCGGTCGGTGTACTTTGTATCGCCGGTATAGCCTTCATATCGTTCCGTTAATTTATTGCCTGTAACCTCATTGGCTTTGTACCAAACAAAAGAAATGACCAGGAACCCCAGGGTCATGGTAAATAATGCCATACTATTTGATTTTAGAAAAGATCTGCTGGTAATTGAAATGTAAATTACGGCCAGCAGCAGTGCCACCAGTGGCGCAAGAAATCCGCCTCGGCTGAACGTCAATAATATCCTATAAACAAAAAGAATGAGGAGGAGGCCATCAATTACAAAATACCCTGTAATGCTATTTCTGAAAATAAATCCGATAAGTAGTACAACCATCGCATACCCAAGAATAACTGCAACCTGATTAGGGCCAAAGCCACCACTTTGATTAGCATTGGCACCATAAACGATACTTCCGATATCGATGCCACCCGATTTAATAAAGATAATGACGACTACAGAAATAATAGGTAAAATGGACAGAAAAAGCAGGTTGATAAAATCCTTTTCAAATTCCAATTTCAATCCATTAAAATAAAAAACACAGAAGGCCAAACAAATCGGTCCTGATAAATAAAAGCTCACCAAGTCGATATCACGTGCAATGGTTTCGCTACCCATTAACACCAACGATACGAGGAGCAACGCAATAAACCCAATGAATATGGGTGGTTTCAAGCGAGTAAATTGATTGGTAGAATAAAACGAAACAAAGATTAGCATCAGTAACCCATATTTTCCAAACTGATCAATAAATATTGCCCCCGACAGCCGAATCAATAATTCAAATCCTACCCAATAAGCAATATAATAATGGGCCACTTTAACATTTTCTGTTTCATTTTTTGAGATATCATAAAGGCAATAACAAAAAAACAGAACATAATAAATCCTAAAAACCTCTGAAACGTAGAAGGCAAGCAACCCTAATAGCAGATGAAACAGCATTAAAAAGATTTTTCTATTATTCGTTAATACCATTTAAAACTCAAAAATTGTTTTAATCTTAGAAATATAATGTTCATAGGTAAATAACCCGGATATATCTTTTGCCTTATCCGAAATATCAATTAATGCTTTACGCTCTGTTCTGCCAATTTCTCTCAATTGGGTGGAAAGTTCCTTTACGTTATTTCCCGAAAGCAGAAATCCGCTTATCGAATGCTGAACATATTGCCCAATACACGATACATTCGTTACTAATGGAATACAACCGAAGGCCATGGCCTCGGCAATTGCTTTTGGGAATCCTTCGTTTTGTGAAGGCAATACAATTACGTGTGCTTGAGCATACACGTTAAATAGGGCTTGTTTGGATAGAAAGCCTTTCATTTCGATGGGTATTTTGCATGGGGCCCTTTCCAGTTTTTCTCTTTCCTTTCCGTCGCCTGCAATCATTATTTTATCGAATACCTGCTCTATGTCCTCCATGGTGTTAATGGCTTCGATGATCTTCAAGGCGCCTTTCTCCGGGTGTAAGGCGCCTGCAAAGCAAATACGAAGCTTACCCTCCCAGTTTTTTTCTGTTTTTTTCGCTGAGGTGTATTCATCCTGTGTTAAACATGGATTTTCGAACGTAATAATATGTTGGGGTTGATTTTCCCATCTTCCATTGATGGTGGCTATTGCCCTATTAAAATTTTTTTCTATCCACCATTTTTGAAACCGATAGCTCCACGGCTTCTTCTGTTGTACCCAGTTGCCTGCGTATTTTATCCATTGTTTTTTATTTTTATAAAACCAGAGGAAAGGCAAGGTATAAACCCCCAGGTTGGTGGGTGCCCTAAAATGAATTAGGTCGGCCTTTTTACATGCCCGGTTAATTTTGATGAGATTGGGTATGGCATAGAACAGAATTTTCAATTTATTAAGAAACCCATCGCCCCCCGATGGGAATAAAGGTTGGTAATGAATATTGGCAGCACGATACGCCATAGCACTTTGTGGTGCTTTGGAATAGTGAAGAGGAGCCAGGTGGGTAACGGTTTCAAATACGGTAGCCAATTCATCTATTTCACGCACCGTGGGGTTCCAACCTACGATGGTTTCGCCTTGGGTATAATGCTCGGTATGGCTGATGATGAGTAATTTCAACTTTCAATTTGTTTGATGTAATCGTCCACACGAAGGTGCCAACTACATTGCTCTGCAAACGCAATGGCATTTTTCGAATATTGCTCATAGTCATTTATTATTATTTCAACAGCACCTACAATTTCATCTACCGTTTTTGCTTCCACCAATACGCCATTAAAATTATTTCTAATTGCATCTTCAATGCCTGTTCCTTTCGAACCTATTGTCGGCAGGCCCATAGCATTAGCCTCAATTAACGAGATGCCAAAGCCTTCTACATCGCCGTTGCCGGTATTCTCGCTAAGCATAATACCAATGGTGCATTCTTTTACTTTCTCTAACATACGCTCTCTCTTCAAACTTCCATAAATGGTTACTCTGGCATCTAATTTAAGTTCTTTGATTTGATGCTTTAGTTCCGTGCTGTTATTGTTGATGCCCACCATATGATAGTGGCAGTTTTCGAACCGGGCAAGTAAAGCCGGCAAAGCGGCGATAACGTTGTGTTGTCCTTTACGCTGATGAATGGTTCCTACGGTAATAAAATCAATTGGTTTGGATTTGGTTTTTACTTGCAAATCGAACTCCTCCAAATTCACTCCGTTATTAATTACCACACATTGTGGTTGCAATTTTATATCCAGTAATCCCTTGGTGAAATTGGATACGGCGATACTGTTTTTTGTTTTACTGATAGCCTTATTGGTAAGATACCTCAACCCTTTATTTTGCAATAGAAGCTCCGAACCATGCAGTACTGCGGTTGCCGCTTTATTCATAAAAAGCTGCATCCATAGGGCCGATTTCCCTGATAACACAATGAAATCGTTGGAACGTGATTCTTTCCTTATGTTTTTTATTCGTTGATAATAACTAACAAAAACGTTCTTACTTCTTTCTACCCGAATAACACGGTAAGGCTTGCTTCGATCATATTCCGTCCATTCATGACATTTCTTTCCTCTATCAAAAACCAAGATCGTTACCTGATACATTTTTTCATGTAAGGCCAATCCCAAATTCTCAGCATGATTACCAATACCTCCAGGCATTGGAGGAAACTCTGTGGTGACAATTAATATTTTGGTTTTCAATAAACAGAATTTGGCAAAACACCTCCTTGTGGGATTTCCCTGAGATATTCAGGATAAGTTTCTCCATCAGGCAAGAGTAGTAAATGACATTTCCCTCTCAAAGCAATTGGGTCCGAGTTCAAAATTTGCCTACCCTCTTTCATATAAAACGCTTTATATTTATTTTGCTCACACCAGCTTATTACCCTGGTGGCATTTTCAATCATAGGAAGTTCGGGAGGAGAATGCATTTCAATCATAAATTTACTCTTGCCAAAACTTGCTGTTTTAACAGCCCCTTTTAGGGCAAACGATTCTGCTCCTTCAATATCAATTTTAATAAGACTAGGCACAAATTTTACTTGTTCAACCAAGGCATCAATGGTGAGCTGTTCGACCATATAGGATGAATTCATTGCAGCAGCCGTTTCTGCATGACCCTTAAACATACTGCCAGCAGCACCGGTACCGACAGTATAAAATTTTATTTTTTCTCCATCCTTATCACCCATGAAAGCTGAAATAAATTTAGTCTTATAGCCAAAGCCATTAATAATAAGATTCTGAGACGCTTTAGCTAACGCTTCAGGATTTGGATCGACCAATATGATTTTTTGTATATTTGGCTGGATGGCCGCTAACAAAGACATATAACCGGTGTTTGATCCGATATCAAAAATCGTTTCCGCATTTTTTGCCAGATGAAAAAACCATGCATCGTCTTGGTCAACCTTGGTTCGAATAGTATTTTTCAATACCCTAACATCAACACCAATTAGTTTTTCGGTATAGTAGCATTTTCTCTCTCGATTTATGAAATAGCCAATGATTTTTTTAATGTTTTTCATACTATAAACCTTAATTAATTATGTTAAAAACTCAATCTTGCCACCATCAAAAAGCATCTGAGTGGACTTATTCCATGAAATTATCAGAGGAATCGCAAGGATCGGCAGAAGCAACAAAAATAAGATACTCCCAAAAACCATCATCATCCTGTTTCGCTTAAACCTATATGGCATGATAGACGCGGGCACATTGATTAGCAAATTCAGAATCGCATTCCTGTTGCCAAAATACTTGCGAATAAAATAATTTACGGATGGTATCGGCCGAGGGCTGAATAACTTCTTGGGCCTAAAGGCATCCCAGCTCCCCATTTGCCTTAAGCCCCCTTCGCTTACTTTTAAATGAATCCGTTTGGCATAGGGGTTGGAAATATTTTTAAATCCATTCAAATAACAGCGTAAGCCAAACTCCCCATCGCCCATACGTTGCCTTTCGAATTGCAAATCGAATAAACCGGTGGTTTTAAATACCTCTTTTTTAATCAAGAAATTGCCGGTATCAATTTGATCTCCCCATCTAAAAAAGCTATAATGTTTTGGAATTTTAGCACCTACCACCGAAAGAGATACCCCCGATGAGATATCGGCATGAAAGAAATCGAGGGTTTT
>CANNQU010000119.1 GCA_947507965.1 Bacteroidota bacterium | reverse complement strand
TCGACTTACAAATCCACAAAAAGTAAGTTTAGCATGTCATCAAAAAAAGAAAAAAAGATGACCAGATTATTAAAACCCCATAGATAGTAAAATGCTGTGAGTCAAAGGCTTCCAAAGGTTCTTTCAACACAGGATTAAAACGCACCTCCGAGACGGAGCTGCGTTTAATCCTTATATGTTACCGGTTCGTGCTTCTTTTTTCAAGGTCGCTACATTGTCTGAATGCCGCATGATTTAAAGTAATTAAATGTTTTGTCATACAGTTCTTTTGGTCTTGTATGGTCAAGGTCGTCACCTTCTGGAATATAAATTATAAGTCCTTGTCTAGCTCTGGTTAAAAGCACCCTGTATGCATTCTGCAAATATGTTTTGTCGTTTTCGTTGTGGATATTTTGCCACTTAGTCCCTGAAAAATATTGACAATTCCATTTTCCATTTTCAAAATAATAGTTGATGTCCCAAGCTAAGCAAACCCAATCAATTTCTAAACCTTGTATGTCAAATTCCGTTGCTATTTCTTCCAAGAAATAAGAAGAACGAATATCATCTGAATTATTCAAGAACCAATTCGGGGCAGAAATTTCATTTTTTACATCAATTCCTAAAGGTCTTAATCTTCTGCCTCCTGAACTTGCAACAAGTCCAATTCTTTCACTTCCTTTTGCTTGCGTTCTCAACCATTTTTTCGCAGTTTTTAAATCTCTTGTAATGAAAAGCGGAAAATCGTTTTTCACTTCTTCAACAAGAGTATTTGCTCTCTTATGGTTTGCTTCTAATATCTCATGCATTAATTCAGAAATTTTCTCTGAACGAAATGACCTTACAGAAACCGATAAATGCAATTCATGTTTTTCAGTAGCTACCGATTTAATCCAATCTCGTAATTCAATGTCTGATAAATAATTGTTGTCTGTTGAAATTAAATTAGAATAATGAATATCCCAATTAGGATAATTGTTTTTCAATGAAGAAAGCCATTCAGAAACTCCGGCCTCTCCCGTATTTATTTCTTGTCCACCTCCAATTAAACAAATAATTGTGCACCAATCTTGGTGTCTATCCATTACACTGATTAAATATTCAGGCTCCGACATGTTGAAGTCTTCAACTCCTTTTTTTCGCTTCATGAACGAACTAACTTGTTCTTTTGCCCATGCTCTCTGCGCTTCGTCAAATACTACAACCTTTTCTATTGGTGCTTTTTCTGTTTTTAGATTGTCATCTCGAAAATGGTGAATATTTTGAATGAAAGATTTGACTGCTAACATTGCAATATTCTTAGTGATTTTTCCACTATTTATCTTTTCTAAAAGTTCTTCTTTAGTTTCTTGATTTAGTTTTTCATCACTATTTATTGCCTTACAGATTGTCTGCTTTTCTTTATCTGAATTTTTCCAATTTTCAACCAAGTCTCTTGCTAGCGCCTCTCTTAATACATCCACTAAGGGACCATTTCCAGAAAGGAAAACGGCATGTTCATCTTCAGCGGCTTTCATTCTTTCATTGGCAATATTAAGTCCTGCAAGCGTTTTTCCTGCACCAGGAACGCCTGTCAAAAAGCAAATTGATTTTTTATTTTCTCTCTTAGCGGTTTCAATTATGTTGTTGATGCAGTCTGTTGTCTTTGAAAGATTGATTGCTCCCGCATCGTGTCTTGAAATCTCCTTTACATTATGACCTTTGTAGAGTGCTTGAGCAGCTTCAATAATTGTTGGAGTCGGTTTGTAAATTGAATTTTCCCAATCAGTTGCATTTATTTCTTTCCCGTTGCTTTGTAAAAGTGTTTTGGTGATAACGTTACTTAAGTTTTGCTGATTAGCTTTTAGAGGCTCGAATAAATTGTCTGAAACTTTGAATGAATTTTCTATTGATTCCGCTTTAGTTGAAATCAATACCGGAATTAACTTTTCGTGATGACTTCCTTCGTGAAAGTTTTGTAAATCCAAACAGTAGTCAACTACTTGTTCTATGGAATGTTTTTGATATTGGTTATCGCCAACCTTGAATTCTAAAACAAAAATAAGGTCGTTTATTATTAGAACGTTGTCAACTCGCTTGCCCATACGTGGGATTGAAAATTCAAAATATATTTGTCCGTTGTCAATACTTTGCAGTGTGTCTTTTAGAATTGTTATTTGTTTAACCCAAGCGTTTTTTTGTAAGTCTTCAAGTGCATGATTGTGATGCAAACTTAGTTGTCCAAGAATTCGTGTTTCATCGTCTTGCAAGAAGTCCGAAATTGTATTTGAGTAGTAACTTCTTGTCATTTAAATTTCTTAATTGTTAGTAGTCGGTTTGTCGTCCCAGCATGACCGGTAACTTACTTATAGAGGAAGGTTTTTAACGATGTGTTTCCTCCTAGCAACACATAGTGCGAATATAGGAGGAAGTTTTTACTTTCTGTCGTTTCCCTTTATTTTTATCTCTAGCTTGTCTAAGGGGCTCTGTATCCTGTTTATCGCTTGCTGGCTTACATGCGTGTAAATCTCTGTCGTACGGCTGCTCTTATGCCCTAGCAATTCCTGGATATATCTTAAATCAGTGCCTCCCTCCAGTAAATGAGTCGCATAACTATGCCTTAACATATGCAGATTCACAGGCTTGTTTATTCCGGCTAATTTACACCCGCGCTTCAACACCAACGCTAAACTACGCTCACTGTATTGATCCCCGTCTTGTCCCTCAAATAAATAATTTTTTGGCTTGTACTCCTGGTAATAGCTTCGCAAAATATGTAATACCGTTTCACTCAATGGTGCCATCCTGTCCTTCCCTCCTTTCGATTGTTTGATCAGCAATTGCATTCGCTTGCTATCAATATCGCCTACCTGCATGTGGAGGAGTTCACTCCGTCGCAACCCCGCCGAATAAATTAAACTCATCATACACTTATGCTTAATATTATCTAAAGCGTTGATAATCTTCGCCACCTCTTCGGTGGCCAAAACCTTGGGCAACGGATTATATCGCTTCGGCCGATGGATCAAATCAATATCGAGCTTCTTATCCTCAATCGTATAAAAAAAAAGTTTTATCGCGTTCACTACCTGATTTTGATACGAGGCCGAAAGCTGCTTCTTTAATATAAACTCATTATTGAATACGATAATATCATCATGGGTGATCTCCTGGATAGGCTTTAATGAATAGTACTTCAGAAAGGATTGTAAGGCTTCACTGTAGGTCTTTACCGTGCTGTCGCTGTATCGCCTCGACCGCATCCATCGTTTAAATTTATCAACCTTCTCCTTTACCTCAGCCCCCAGCTCAATTTCTAAGGCAATCTTAAATCGATCCCTGTTTTCTACCGTATCGGGTATATGCCATACGTTCAACGTACTGCTCCATGCCACCCCATCCAGCTTCCTGATGCGTGCGTTTAATGCCGGTGTGTTTTCAAAATAAATGCCGATGCGATGCTGCCCTTTATGCTTAAGTTTCTTTGCTGCCCATTTCATAATTATAAATTTTTAATGATTCAAAGTTAATTAAAATTTTTGGCCCTGCTCTTTCCTAAAAGTGGCACCATCGTATCTCCGATATACCGCACAAAAAAAAGAGCGGCCCTCCTCAGGCCGCCCTCATTAACACAGGCAATCAGCAATAAAAGGCTAAACCCCAATCATCATGAAATTTTGGGTAGAGCGTACGCCACTCGCTATCTCAAGCTCTTCCTGTATCGACACATAACTCACACTCTCAATTTTTAGCGTATAAGTGCCTCCCGCTAGGGCGCCAAAGTCATACTTGCCATTGGCATCACTGATGGTGCTATATTGCGGCGCTATCGAAAGCTCTGTGCCGTCATACAAAGCAAGTGTAGCCGTTGCTATTACAGCATTGGTACGTGCGTCTCGCAAACTGCCGATCAACCCAGCACCACCCACGCCGGTAACGCTTTGTAAGATGAATTCAAAGGTAAATTGCTGCCTGAGTGCCGGGTCGTTCTTAAAATATAACTGACCGTCTTTTAGCATTTGCATCAGTTGATTGTAGATGGCATTATTGGCTTGCTGCTTTTTTTGTGTCAGTATAAAAGCCTCCCGCTCATGAAATTTGAAAAGATCATATTCTACTAAGAACATGTTCATGCTAGCGAGGTAGTCGGCCGGAAAAGCCGCCGGCATATTCTGCTGGGCAAGTAACGTGGCCTGGTTCTCAACAATAAAAGTGTTGCCGGCTATCGTAATGCTTCTTACATCTTCCCAAGTGTTTTTTCGTGCACTGGCGTAGTAGCTGCCTCCTGCAGCTTTTACCTTGGCTTTTTGAAATTCGGCAGCATAGGCAGATAAAATATAGCTCCTCATAAGTTGCCAGTGCGTAAGGCATTCATCAGCCTTTTGTACCAAACGGATACGCGATGACTCCGATACCTCACTCCTGGTTTGTGCGTCGGGGAGGGCCTGTACCCTGTCTATTTCCATCAGGGATGAAGTAGCGTTGGCTGCATCATAAAATGCTTTCTTTGATGAAAACGTGGTAAGCTGGTTCTGAAACGATAACCAGCCAATACGGCACCCGGCGTATAATTCGCTCTGGCTGCATCGGTAATTTTGGACGATTCTGTTGTTTGTCATGTGATGAAGCTTTTATATCTCGGCTTCTAAAACACTAAACGATATATAGTTCCAAAGGGTTGCTTCTCGTAGTTGCATGTTTTACTAATGATAGAATTAATTTTAGTATTATATAATAATCTGATTGTCCTCTTCACTCCTCTTCACCTTCTCCTCTAAGCCAACCCCATACCCTAATGAATACTTTAATATTCATTGTATCCCATTCCTTGCCTTGTTTTAACAATACCCGCTGATCGAAATTTTCCCCTCTTCCAATCTCTTATTGGAGCTCGTAGGTCTCTATGGGAGCCCGTAGTAAACGTATTCGTATTCCTTTTACCAGTATTCGTGCACTTTTTACCATTATTCGTACGCATACAACCCATATTCGTACGCATACAACCCGTATTCGTAAGCGTGCAACCCGTATTCGTAAGCATCTAACCCGTATTCGTACACGTGCAACCCGTATTCGTACGCGTGCAACCCGTATTCGTACGCGTGCAACCTGTATTCGTACGCATACGACTCTTTTTTAAGAGCCGTTACCGTCTATCTTGGTCTTGAGGGTGTTGGAAATCGTAACGCTAGGGGCGAAAAGAGGTGCTATGCCCAATT
>CANNQU010000118.1 GCA_947507965.1 Bacteroidota bacterium | reverse complement strand
GCATTTGAGATAGGTTAAGCTAGGAATAGATAAGATACAACTCTTATAGAATAACTGTTGCCGACAACAAGGGGAACAACAACGTATTGCGCTAACCATTCTGTAACTAATTGTGGCTTATAAGTTACCCAGGGATCTCGTTACAATACGCTTACAGGGTTTAAAACGCTATACCTGGAGGCATTATTTACTAAACGTGTTTTTAGATTCGGCCTTGAGCATACCATAAAAATTATTAAAGAGTGATGTATTAATTGGGTTTTGTTTTTCCTAGATATTTCGCCACAATAGCCTCTGCTGCCTTGGCCGACGCACCACGAGTTCCCAAGATGTTTTTCAAGGTTTTATAATCGGCTAAAATGGCTTCCCGTTTGGTCGTTAATATTAATCCCAGTTCCTGCGTCAATTTTGTCTCACTTAATTCATTTTGAATTAATTCGGTTACGCAGGCTTTATCCAAAATTAAATTCACAAGGCTTATATATTTTATTTTCACCAATTGCTTCGCTATGGCATAGGATACCACATTCGCTTTATAGCAAACTACCTGAGGCACATTAAAGAGTGCTGTTTCCAGGGTAGCCGTACCACTGGTAACCAAGGCGGCACTAGCTTTTTGCAATACGGCATAGGTATTATTTTTGACCCGTTTTACCGAGCGGTCACCTATAATTTCCATGTACATTTCATCGGGTTGTGCAGGTGCCTGAGCAATAACAAATTCGTAATCAGGAAATTTAGGAACCACCTCCAACATAATAGGTAACATCGCTTTTATTTCTTGTTTCCTACTTCCGGGCAATAAGGCAATTACGGGCTTGTCAAAATTCAAATCACTGACAGGTAAATTAGCCACCGCATCTAATAATGGATGCCCTACAAAGGTTACCTCATAATTCCATTTGTCGTAAAGCGCTTTTTCGAAAGGTAAAATCACCAGCATCAAATCAACACACTGCTTTATTTTTTTGATTCGGTTCTCTTTCCATGCCCATACTTGTGGCGAAATATAATATACCACATTAATCCCCTGTTTCTTTGCCCACTGTGCAATACGCAGGTTAAAACCAGGGTAATCGATGAGAATCAGAACATCCGGCTTATTATCCAAAATATCTTGCTTGCAGAAGAAAATGTTATTTAAGATCGTGCGAATATTCAGGAGCACCTCTGCATAACCCATAAAGGCTAATTCGCGGTAATGTTTTACCAATGTAGCTCCGGCAGCTTGCATGGCATCGCCACCCCAGCAGGTAAATTGAGCTTCGGGGTCGAACCCCTTCAATTGCCTAATTAAATTGCTTCCGTGCAAGTCGCCACTTGCTTCACCGGCGATGATATAGTATTTCATAATTATAATATCATTAACTCTTTAAAATAAATAATTTGTAATAAAAGAAAAGTAACCCCAAAAAGAGGGTCACCAACACCAATCCTCTTGAGGTTTTATCGAGGTTATATTTCGAGTAAAAAAGCACCGGCAAAAAATTGGCTCCTACACACAGAATCAACAGAAAAGGTGTTGAAATCATGTGATGGAATACGCTTTTAGCAACCATAGCCAACCCAAAGAAGGCAGCAGGGAGTAGTAATCCAATAAGAACTCCCAGCCAGTCATTGTTAATTTTTAGTTTGTCCATTTTTGTAGTTTCTTTATTTCCTGATGTGCTGTTAAATCAAACTGAACGGGAACCACCGATACGTATCCATTTTTCAATGCCCATTCATCGGTATCCTTACCTTTATCAAAATTATTGAAATCCCCTTTCAGCCAGTAGTATTTTCTGCCGGTAGGGTCCAAACGTTCATCAAACGACTCCCTCCACTTCGCATTGGCCTGCCTGCATATTTTATACCCTTTGATGGCATCTACCGGTAATTTAGGTATGTTTATATTGAGCAAGGTGCCTTTTGTTAAGCCATGTTTTAAAATTCGTTGAATAACCCATTGTACCACCTCTTTCGAAAAGGAAAAATCGGCTTCATAGCTATAATCCAGTAAGGAGAGACCGACGGAAGGAATCCCTTCAATAGCCCCTTCCACAGCGGCACTCATGGTACCTGAATAAAGCACATTAATACTGCTATTACTCCCATGATTAATACCACTAAGGAGGATGTCGGGCTTACGGTGCATAATTTTATCTACCGCAAGTTTCACGCAATCAACCGGTGTGCCGCTGCATTGATAGGCCTGATGGCCTGGATAGATCTTCACTTGATTGATTCGCAAGGGCTTGGTAATTGTAATTGCGTGTCCCATGCCACTTTGCGGACTGTCGGGAGCCACAATAACCAGATCACCAAACGGGGAGGCCGCTTCAATTAAATTTTTAATGCCTGGCGCATTAATACCATCATCATTCGTTATCAAAATTAACGGTCGGGTCGATTTTTTACTCATGGTTGGGGCAAAAATACACAAATACAAAAGACGAATAAGAATCATACGAATTTTAATGAATCTTAAATTACCCTTATCTTCGCATCATGAAATTTGGAGTAGTAATATTTCCCGGCAGTAATTGCGATGAAGACCTCATTCATTGCCTGCAACAAAACACCCAACAGGAAGTGGTGAAATTATGGCATAAAGACCACGATTTGCAGGCGTGTGATATGGTTTTCCTACCCGGTGGATTTAGCTACGGTGACTATCTAAGAAGCGGTGCCATCGCACGTTTTAGCCCTATCATGCAAAATGTCATTTCATTTGCTCAAGCCGGTGGCTATGTGATGGGGATTTGTAATGGATTCCAGATTTTATGTGAGGCAGGGCTCTTGCCTGGTGCACTCCTTAGAAACACCAACATGAAATTTACGTGTAAGAATGTGCACCTAAAAACCACCACTACGAATAGTTTGATAACATCCAAGTTAGAACTGAAAAAAACATTAAAAATACCCATTGCCCATGGTGAAGGCCGCTATTTTGCCGATGAGACAACCATGAAGTCGTTGAATGAGAACGATCAAATTCTATTTAAGTATTGCGATGAAAGCGGAGCCATAACCGAAGAATCAAACCCCAACGGTTCATTGGAGAATATTGCCGGAATCACTAATATCACACGAAATGTTTTTGGTATGATGCCTCACCCGGAGCGGGCTGCCAGTTTAGAGGTTTTCAATACCGATGGGGTGGGGCTATTGGAGAGTATTCTAGGTGCTATGAAGCAACCTGCTTAAAAAGTGGCAAACCCTTTTTTCACCAGTGCATTATAATCGCCAATGATTTCGGTAACAATTTCCTGAACGGTTTTAATGCTGTGAATCGTTGATGCGATCTGCCCAATTTCCAATTCTCCTTCCTCCATATCACCTTCAAACATTCCTTGTTTCGAACGCGCCCTTCCGAGTAATTGCTTCAATTCATCTTCGGTGGCACAGTGTTCTTCGGCAGCCTTCACCTCAGCATAAAACTTATTTTTCAGCAACCGCACTGGGGTTAGTTTTTTAAGCATCAATTGGGTGTCGCCATCTTTCGCTTCTATTACGGCATTTTTAAAATTCACATGCGCACTTGATTCTACACTGGCCGCAAAACGACTTCCAATCTGTACCCCATCGGCACCCAAGGCCATGGCCGCCAGCATAGCCGTCCCACTTCCAATGCCACCTGCGGCAATAATTGGTATTTTTATGTTTTCACCTAGTAAGGGCAATAAACAAAGTGTCGTTGTTTCCTCCCTGCCATTATGTCCACCGGCTTCAAAGCCTTCGCCTACAATGGCATCAACACCGGCATCGACGGCCTTCAGTGCAAACTTTAAGTTACTTACCACGTGCACTACGGTAACATTTCTATCCTTTAGATACTTCGTCCAGGTGCCTGGATTACCTGCGGATGTGAACACAATTCTCACCTCCTCCTCTAAAATTATTTGAATTATTTTATCCATGTCTGGATATATCAATGGCACATTTACCCCGAAGGGGTGTATTGTTGCTTTCTTACATTTCTGTATGTTCTCGCGTACGATATCGGGGTACATGCTACCAGCACCCAGAAGCCCCAAGCAGCCCGCATTCGATGCTGCAGAAGCCAGCCGCCAGCCACTATTCCAGATCATGCCTGCCTGAATAACCGGATATTTAATATTAAAAAGTTCGCAGACTCTATTCATACCTTTCTTTACTATTCGATAACCTCCACTTGATAAACAAAATAATTTGTTTCCCCTTGCCATGGGAAATGACGCATCTTCTCTTTGTAAGATAAACGAATACGTTTACCTTCATATTTATTTAATTGTTCAATAACCTCTTTTTCTCGCTCGAGCACCGAAAACGACCACGTATTATTCAACAACGAGCCGTCCTGCTGAGCATCTCCCCCTCGATTTAGCTCGCCCTCCCAAGTCTTAAAAAGATAGCCTCTGTTGGAAAACTTAAGTAGCCACCCGGAACGACTTCCTTCACTGTAGGTGAAGCTTGCAAAAGCAAAATAGCCAATACCAAAGAAAAACAGAGCAGCCACTAAATACATTATTATTTTACGAAATACAAGCATCTTAATTAAAATAAGGATAGGCAAACTTATAAAAAATATACCTAAGTGGTTTCAATTATTTTCCAATGGTCGAAATAAATTCCTGTGGTATTAATGGAAGCATCGTTAAACCATCTTGGTGGTGAGACAACACCATTCACTTGCGTATTTAGATAGTGTGCCCACCATCCAAAACTACTATTACTTAATATATAATGAGTACAACTTTTCATCATCCAAAAGGCCCTTACCGCATTTTGCTCTTCTATGAATATAAAATCATCGTATTGACGAAAAAGATTTCTGCAATAATGGAGATCATCGGTAAAAACAAAAAAAACAGGGTTGCTAATTTTACTTTTCATCCAATGAATCGCATTTTGAAAATAGCTATCGGTACATATTTCATGCAAGGCACTCCCAATGTAATCGCCACGCCGTACATGTATTGCAACACTATTTGCACTTCTAATCTGAGGCCAGTAAGGCCCTTCCATTTGCCTTTTGGGGGTAAGTTCGTTGATTAACAACGGTTTTATCATATCAAAATAAAAACGATTCTGCCAATATCCTTGCAAGAACATGTTTTCCTTTGGGAGCCTATTTAATTCCATGGCATTTTCTGAAATCAATTGAAGTCTTTGCTTCTTGAAGTGATGAAACCACCAACGTTCAAGATATTTAGCATTGGTATGAGCCTGAATATTAAACTGATTTAG
>CANNQU010000117.1 GCA_947507965.1 Bacteroidota bacterium | reverse complement strand
TTAAATCTAGATCGATCTAATTTAGAAATTATTTGAGAAAACAATGTTAGATTTGCCATAGGAAGGGGGGCTTTTGAAGAACCTCAAAGGTAACTCTGAGGAAAAGACTTCCCTTTCCTTTTTTTAAACGTTTAGGACGCTATTGATTCATGATTAATTAACAATCTAAAACCGCTGCCTGGAATTGTTAAACCAAATTCCTCTTCAGTTATAATATGAAGGATATGGGACACCTCTTTATTATTATTGGAGTAACCAACTTCATAATGATCAAACATTATATTATCAAGAAACTCAGAACTCACAGTTTCAAGAAAAGATAATTCTTCAGGTAAGTCCTCAAATTTTATTAATTCTGATAATGGGGTGGGAATACTCATGGAAATTACTTTATTTAGTAGCTACTTTATTAACTTATTTTAATTTCAGCGTGATTAAGTTCTTAGATCGAAATGATAATTACTAAAAATAATTAGCCCAACTAATATTATTATCAATACAAGAAAAGAAATTATGCCACTTATCAAACACCAACCTCGAAACAAAGGCAATCGAACTGCCGATTTAAGTTTCTTATAAATTATTCGGGAGAAAACAATATTTATTAATAATAATGCTATGATTAAAGCAGGACCTATTATGAAATGAATTCCACTTAGTAGACTAATTGGATAAATCAAATAACTCATAAAATCCCTCATTCCTGACGATCTATATGTTGGAGAAAGCTCGAGAAATACTTTAATTATATATGGTGTTAATATAAGATTCAATACAATGTATATTAAATAGTAAGATATTTTTATTCTATTAATATCCGCGAAGTGATTTTTCATATTCGAAATTGGTTTTTACAGTATCTAAAAATTTGTCTAGAACATAGTCAAGTTCTGTTGCTGATGTTTCAACAGTTGAAGAAAGAACGGGAGCAGAATCTTCTATATATTCGCTGAGTGCTTGATTAAGGCTTAATTTCCCACTTCTCTCAAATCGTATAGATTTGTTAGTTGTTTTGTTTTTAAGAAGATCTGGAAATTTGTATGTATTCATGAAAGAATTATCTTTATAATTGCCATACAAAAGTGCGCCAACAATAGCTTTTTGATCATAATTAAACTGGTACCAGAAATGAGCAAAGGCTTCGGCTCGTTCTCTTATCTTAGCTTTTGATTGGTGTTCTGATCCATCTCCATTTATTTGATCTGCAACCCATTCATACTTTTGCGTAACTGAATTCTTTTTCACGAAACCTTGAAATGCAATATATCCAGAATTGTTTTCGTCAGTAATATAATTTGTAGCAGGCTCTTCAACCATCACACCATCTTTCCCAAATCCACGGCAAAAGTTTAACCATCTGTAGTGAAAGTTTGCATTAACAGGGTATTTCTGAAGATCATTTGTATGAATAATATTGTCATCATAATAATATTCAAATAAAAAATCCAATGTTAGTTTTCGTTCATTATTTATTAAAGGGAGTAAACTGCTGTTGCTATTTTCCGACCGTGTAAAAAACCGATATAAATTATATATACCAAATGCATCTACGTCACTTAAAATATCAGCATCAGGCGCACTTATATCATATAGCCTTTCAATATCATTGTCTATTGGATAATAGAATTTTGCAAATCTGTTTTTATAACCATGTTCATATAACCTGGATTCGGCTGCTGCGTTTGGAAAATCTCCAATATAACAGGTAAAATCATTGCTGGTTTTAAAACTTAACTTTTTATAGTTATTATCTGTGTTATAGTAATCCCGAATTAATCCATCTAATCCATATAATAGGTGGCCTAAATCTATTCGTTTATTTGATGGATCAATAATATACGGACTGGGATTGTCATGAAGGCTATTCTCATTTGCGCTTGAGAGCAAATATTTAAAACAGTCATAAACCTCATCGGACATATCTAAATAATCTATAAAAGGTATTGTGAATGATGCATCTGCGCTTGGAATTGCGCGTTCAAATGGTTCAAACCCAAAAAATCTCGCCCCCGATCTTATAAAGCTTTTCTGACCCTCTTTATCCCAATAGCCATAATATTGACGTCTTAGTCTAGTGATAGTTTCAATTAAGTTATCGGTAAATACTCTCTCGTTTGATCCTGATCTTAAAGTTTTAAATATTGAAACTAATTTATCTGTTGAAAATTCCGGATAGGGGTTTGCATCGAGTAAGTTTTTCAAACCTGTAAGTTGTCCGGATGCCTCCAATGATGAGAAAATAATCCAGTCGGTTGTGTGAAGAAATAATTCAGCCGAAGGTAATTCAAGGTTAGATAATATTACTTCATTACCGTCATTATCTACACCTTTTAACTTTGCCATCGCCTTCCCAAAATAAAAACCATCTTGGTCCTTATCGCCTTGAAATGTCTCAAAAACAAATCTTAAATTGTGATTAATGTAGTTTAAATCTGTAGATAGAGGATTATTTGGAAGATTTGTGTTGGTCTTTTCTGAAATCATTTGTTGTATTGCGTATACTTCTGTACTTGATAAAAGTAATTGTAGGGTTTTTCCTGAAAGAGATTTTTCTTGAAAAACAATTTTGAATACTGCTACATAAGTTGAATACGATTGCGTTTTGGTTTTTTGATTTATATCAATAACATCTGATCCTGTATGTATCAAAGAATCGCTCTGCTTATTTGAAGTTTCTGAGGAGTTGCCGTTTGTGGGTTTAACCGGTGTATACTGTTCACTAATAATTTTCCCGTAAAATAATACATTGTTGACGGAAAGACCAATACCGGTTTGGACTACAGCAGGAATATCAACACCCCAACCTCGAGGGATACAAATTTTTCTCTGATCAAAGTGATTCATTACTTCCTGCCCGAAAAATGATTCAGTATAGTTTTTATTATATTTATATCCTCCGATTGTATCAGGTGTAATGCTCCCAAATAAATAATCAAACGGTGATTTGTTAAACCTATTAATACTATCATTAATCTCTCCATCAAAATAATATAATCTACTAAACCACGGTAGTTTATGCTGGCTCCCAGAAAATGAAAAACAAGGAATAATTAATTGCAATGTCTGGGAGTCTAAGAATTTTAAATTTTGATCTTTAGTGGAAATTCCGGTCAAATTGACCACCCTTTTTCGCTCGCCACTGACCACCCATTTTCGGTGCAAACTGACCACCAAAAGTTGAATGATTTTTTGTTGTAAAAAAAGGTTGCATTTAGTGATTGTAAAATTAAGTTATTTCTAGTTCATTTTTAGTAGACTTTTTTCGAAGCGATTCCCCCCATAATTCGATGCGTTGGGTGTCGTGTACTAAACGGTCTAAAATGGCATCGGCTACTGTTTTCTCACCAATGATATCATACCATTGTTTTACCGGAAGTTGAGATGTAATAATTGTAGAACGTTTTCCATGTCGATCCTCCATCACTTCCATCAAGGTTGCACGACTCGGGGCATCAAAGGGTTGTAACCCAAAATCGTCAAGGATAAGTAAATCCTGTCTTTCTATTCGGGCTAGTTCACGAATAGCAGTTCCATCGACCTTTGCCATTTTTAGTTGTGTAAAGAGCTTGGTTGTACTTATGTATAAAACCTTAAAGCCAAGCAGGCAAGCCTGGTGTCCGAGTGCGGAAGCAAGAAAGCTTTTACCGGTGCCTGTTGGCCCGGTAATAAGTATGTTCTCGTTTCTTTTAATAAATCCTGCGTCAGCTAATCGGTGAATGGTATTTTTATCCATACCACGCTTGGTGTTGAAGTCCAGTTGTTCTATGGTAGCTCTATAACGGAATCGGGCATTTTTCATGCTTCTGTCGATAGATCTGTTTTGCCGGTCGTCCCATTCACTGTTGGCTAGGAATGCCGCCATCTCATCGGCGGTAAGATTCTCGGTGGTGTTGGCTTCGAGGCTCGTTTTAAGAGCCCCATGCATGCCCAACAAACGCATGTTGCGGAGTTTGTCTAATGTTGTGGTGTTCATGATAATTGGGTTTGGATGTTTAAAAATAATGTTGTTAATGGTGAGTTATTCATAATAGGTATTGCCTCGGATATTTTTGTGTTCTGGCATTTCAATAGATTCAACAGCCTGTATTTGTTCTTCTAGTGTTAGCAAATCCAAATTCTTTTCTAAAATCATAACAATGATGGGATAGTTAAATACCCCAAAGTGCTGTGCACGTCGGCAAGCATTCGCCAGCCTCTCACTACCCACTTTGCGGTTTAGGTGAATAATGCCAGAGCAACTTTTATAGGCTTGTTCCGGATGTTGTTTCTTTTCCAAGACTGATTTGATAAATGTAGCAACATCAGCATGGATGTTTGCACCGTCACGGATAAACTTCTCTGGTGTCCAATCAGTAAGGTAGCGGTTGGCTGATGCTAAGTGCTCGGTTACGGTAGTGTATTGATAGCGCTTTTGGGAGCGTTGATGCCTTGCAATACATTCATAGTGGTAGAAGATTTCTACTTGGGTAGCGGTGTAAAGGATTTTTATTTTTCTACCAATAAATTGAAATGGCACCGTGTAGTAATGTTTGTCAATGCCTAAGCACACATGCCCATTTTTCATCACGGTAGCTGAGGTATGTTGTTTTAGTTCATACCTGAAGTTTGGTAATGGCTTCAACGTGCTTTTTTCTAATTCATTAAATTGCTGTCTGCGACTATAGTCCCTTCCCTTGAATGGAGCGTTGTTATGTCCTTCCAATGCTATCCTAACGGCGATGTTCAGCGTTGTTAAGCTATTAAATGTTTGATCTAAAAGAGGCTCGTAGATACGCCTGTAAATGATTTTCACAGCACCTTCGACCAACGCTTTATCCTTGGGACGATAAGCTCTGGTAGGTAATACAACGGTTCCATAGTGCTCAGCAAAGTCGGCGAATGTCTCATTTACAATCGGTTCATAGCGACTACTTTTGGTAACTGCGGCTCGTAAATTATCAGGCACAATGGCAAGAGGTACGCCTCCAAAATAATGTAGTGCGTTTTCGCAAGCCAGTATAAAATCTTCCTTCTTTTGGCTTCGAACGGCCTCTACGTATAGTAATTGACTACATCCTAATATTGCCGCGAACACTTCTACTTTGGTTACTTCACCTGTAGTGACATCTACGATTTGCAGTTTATCGCCCGCGTAATCGATGTACATCTTATCGCCAGCCTTATGATCGATATGCATGGTTGTGTTAGAGCCTTTACAATACTGCATGTAATAGGCATAGAACTGTGACATCTCATAGCCTTCGGGATGTGTTTTTTTGTACTCTTGCCATACCTTTTGAAGCGTGTTGCCCTTTCTCTTTAGCTGTTTTTCAATGACAGGCATCAGCTTTAAAAGGTCGGCTAATCTATTATTGAACTGAGGCTGCATAGGTTCGGCAAAGCACTGCTCCAACTCGTGGTCAGTCATTTTGCTTATTTCCTCAGGGGTGAGCTTGCCCTCTTCATATTTTTTGATGTAGCGCTTTACCGTGTTGCGCGCTGTACTGGTTAAACTACTAATTTGCAGCTTACTTTTGCCTTGCGTGTAATAACGCAAAATTTGTCTTACTTTTGTCATGATGATTGCTTTGTTAGCCATTAAAGTTGGTTGGTTAAATGAATATCCAACGTCAACTTTTTTAGCGACTAAAAACAATCTATTTTTATAACGAAAATCAGGTGGTCAATTTGCTCCGAAAACAGGTGGTCAGTTTAGACCGAATAAGGGTGGTCAATTTGGCCCGAAAACGG
>CANNQU010000116.1 GCA_947507965.1 Bacteroidota bacterium | reverse complement strand
TATGAGCCAATTCGAAACATTAACAAATACAGAAACGTGTTGATGATTCGTTTGCGTAAATCTTCAATAGCGAATATATTTTTTATTGTATCTATTATTTTCTTCATTATTTGGTAACGTTAGCGGTTCCTCCTACTGATTCAATGGCTGTTTTAGCGGCATCGGTAAACGCATGACAAGAAATATTAACCTTGTTGCTTATTTTACCTCTACCTAATATTTTAATTTTATCCCTTTTAGATCCCAAGTTGTACTTTTTGAAGGTATCTAAAGTAAACTCAGTGATATTATGTTTCTCCGACAAGGATTGCAAGGTATCCAAATTAATACCAACATACTCCACGCGGAAGGGATTTTTGAATCCTACTTTCGGTAAGCGGCGTTGTAATGGCATTTGTCCACCTTCAAAACCCATCTTGCGGCTATATCCTGAACGAGATTGAGCTCCTTTATGTCCACGTGTTGATGTGCCTCCATGACCACTACCTTGTCCTCTACCAATACGCTTGCGTTTTTTGGTTGACCCATCGGCTGGCTTTAACGTACTTAAATTCATACTATATGGTATTAATTAAAAATTAAATGTTCTCTACTTTTACTAAATGACTTACTTTTTTAACCATCCCCATGATTTGTGGTGAATCGTTACGCACGACCGAGCTATTTACTTTACCCAATCCCAATGATTTAACGGTACGTTTTTGAGTCTCGGGGCGTTCGATCACGCTGCGTACTAAGGTTACTTTAATTTGTGCCATGTTAATTCTACTTATAATTTATATTTAACCGTTAAATACTCTGTTTAAACTAATTCCACGTTGCTGTGCAACAGTTACCGAATCGCGCATCTTTAATAGAGCATCAATTGTAGCTTTAACAACATTATGTGGGTTGGATGATCCTTTTGATTTAGCTAATACATCCGTTATCCCAGCACTCTCCAATACGGCACGCATGGCACCACCGGCAATAACGCCTGTTCCGTGTGAAGCGGGCTTTAAGAACACATCACCACCACAATATTTACCAATTTGTTCGTGTGGAACCGTGCCATTAATAATGGGAACTTTAATTAAGTTCTTTTTCGCGTCTTCCACTGCTTTGGTAATGGCATCGGTAATTTCCATTGCCTTTCCCAAACCGTGTCCAACAATACCATGACTATCGCCTACGACAACAATGGCCGAAAAACTAAAGGTTCTTCCACCTTTGGTAACCTTGGCTACACGATTTACCGACACCAAACGTTCTTTTAATTCGAGCTCGCTTGATTTCACTCTTTTTATATTTGCTTGAGACATATATTTTGTTGTTTTTCTATAAAATTAAAACTGTAAACCTCCTTCACGTGCTCCTTCAGCCAAACTTTTCACTCTGCCATGGTACAAGTAACCACCTCTGTCGAAGGTAACTTTCGTAACACCTAAAGCCACCGCCTTTTCAGCAATTGCTTTACCTACTAGTTTCGATTTCTCGATTTTTGGTGCTTTATCTGATATGGCACGTGATGATGCGGCGGCCAACGTAACACCCGTTAAATCGTTCACCAATTGGGCATAGATATCTTTATTACTACGAAATACCGATAAACGTGGCTGCGCTGCAGTACCCGATATTTTGATTCGGATTCCTTTTCTGATTTTTGCGCGGCGTGCTAATTTCTTTTGTTGTAGGTTCATGACGTTATTTTTATGCTGCGATCAATTTTGCAATGCAAACGGCTGATCGTAATTTAATGATGTTATTATTATTTACCGGCTGATTTACCCGCTTTTTTACGTAATACTTCACCTGTGAACTTGATACCTTTTCCTTTAAATGGTTCAGGTTTACGCAGTGAGCGAATCTTTGCAGCTACCTGTCCAATGAGTTGCTTATCGGCACTTTCCAAATAGATGGTCGGATTCTTTCCCTTTTCTTGTTCCGCTTTTACTTTTACTTCGGTCGGTATTTGCAAATAAATATGGTGAGAAAAACCTAATGTTAAATCTAATATTTGTCCTTCGGCAACGGCCTTATAACCCACACCTACCAATTCCTGGCGAGTGGTATATCCGGTAGAAACACCAGTAACCATATTTTGCACCAACGAGCGGTATAACCCATGCAACGAAAGCAAACGCTTGGTTTCGGCCGGACGTTCAAGTGTTAAAATACCATTTTCAATGATAAGTTTCAGGTCTGAGTCAACTTTCTGACTTAGGGTTCCCTTCGGTCCTTTCACCGTAACCATGTTGTTATCGGCAATCTTTACCTCAACACCTGCGGGTATGTTTATGGGCTTTTTTCCTATACGCGACATTTCTGTATATTCGTTTTAAGTGTTTGAACTTATTTTAATGTTACTTTAAAATATTAATAAACGTAGCATAGAATTTCTCCACCTACATTTTCTCTGCGGGCTTCCTTATCTGTCATTACCCCTTTTGAAGTAGTGATGATAGCTATTCCCAAGCCGTTGATAACGCGAGGCATTTCCAATGCTCCCTTGTATTTCCGCAATCCGGGGCGACTAATTCGCTCCATCTTACTAATAGCAGGTTGTTTGGTTACCGGATTATATTTTAAAGCTATTTTAATGATGTTCTTGTTTTCAACAACATCAAATTTATAATTTAAAATATACCCTTTTTCAAATAACACGCGTGTTATTTCTTTTTTGAGATTTGAACCCGGAATTTCAACAATTCTGTGGTTAGCCTTAATGGCGTTTCTCAATCTGGTTAGGTAGTCTGAAATTGGATCAGTCATTTCTTATATTTTTTTTACTGATTGAACCTGTGTTTAATCTTTAATAATTTATTCTCTTTAATTACCAGCTGCACTTGGTTACTCCGGGTATTTTACCTGCTAATGCCATCTCACGAAATTGGTTACGACACAAACCGAATTGACGCATATAACCTCTAGGTCTTCCCGTAATTTGACAGCGGTTACGCTGGCGCACTTTCGAGGAGTTGCGGGGCAACTTTTGTAATTCGTCCCAATTGCCTTCTTTTTTTAACAGAGCGCGGCGGTCGTGGAAAAGCAATTCGAGCTTCACCCTTTTTCTGTCTCTGGCTTTAATACTTTCTTTTGCCATGTATTATGTAGTTTGATTATTTTTTTGAAATGGTAATCCAAATTGCTTCAATAACTCCAAGCACTCCTCATCCGTTTTGGCTGAAGTTACGAAGGTTATATCCATTCCTTGGATGCGGCTCACCTTATCGATATTGATTTCAGGGAAAATCAATTGTTCGGTGATGCCCATAGTAAAATTACCCCTGCCGTCAAAACCCTTTATTTTCAATCCGCTAAAATCACGAACACGAGGAAGAGAAATGGCTATCAAGCGTTGTAAAAATTCGAACATATTGTCTTTTCGCATGGTAACACGAGCTCCAATAGGCATTCCTTGACGTAGCTTGAAATTGGAGATATCTTTACGGGATTTGGTTTTCACCGCACGTTGTCCACAAATCATCGTCATTTCTTCCACTGCTGAATCCACAATCTTTTTATCGGCAACGGCAGCACCCAATCCCTGGTTCAAACAAATTTTCTCCAGTTTAGGCACCATCATATTATTTTTATACCCGAATTTCTCGATCATCGCAGGTACAATTGTTTCGTTATAACGGGTTTTAAGTGTAGGTTGGTACATTGTTGTTTATTTTATTCCCTGATTACTTAATAATTTCCTTAGTGTCTGTTGCTCTGGCAAAACGTTGAAGCTTTCCTTTATCGTCAAGTTTACGTCCTACCTTTGTTGGAGCATTATTAAACCATAACATCACATTGGATATGGCTACCGGAGCTTCCATACTGATGATACCACCATTCGGATTTTTCGCATCCACACGGGGCTTTAAATGCTTCTTATTGATGTTGATTCCTTCAATTAAAATACGACGAGTTTCTGTAATTACTTCCAGCACTCTTCCTTTCTTACCTTTGTCATCACCAGCAATCACAACCACTTGATCGCCTTTTTTTATTTTTAATTTTGGTTGTTTGTTAAATTTTCTTTCCATGATATGGAGTGTTGTAATTTTTAAATTATAAAACTTCCGGTGCTAGAGAAACGATTTTCATAAACTGTTTTTCACGCAATTCACGAGCTACAGGACCGAAGATACGAGTGCCACGTGGCTCATCGGCTGCGTTAAGCAGTACACAAGAGTTGTCGTCGAAACGAATATATGAACCATCGGGGCGACGAACTTCTTTACGAACACGCACAACCACGGCCTTTGATACCGTTCCTTTTTTTACCCCACCACTCGGCATGGCGTCTTTTACCGTTACTACTATTTTATCACCTAAAGAAGCATAACGCTTTTTAGAGCCTCCCAACACACGAATAACCAATACCTCACGGGCACCGCTATTGTCGGCTACTTTTAGTCTCGATTCGTTTTGTACCATTTCTTAATTTGCTATTTTTAAATAATTTGTTCCGAACCACGTTCGGAAAGGAAACGATTATTTTGCTTTTTCAACCACTGCCACCAAGCGGAAACGTTTGTTTTTACTCATTGGGCGTGTTTCCATAATACGCACCATATCGTTTACACCGCATTCGTTCTTTTCGTCGTGGGCCATAAACTTAGAGGTTTTCTTTACAAACTTACCATACTTAGGGTGTTTCACTTTACGCTCTACACTTACGGTAATGGATTTCTCCATTTTGTTGCTTACAACTTTACCTACGATCTCTTTTCTAAAATTTCTTTCCATGGGTGGATTGATTTTTGAATTATTATTTAATTAACTATTTTTTATTTCGGTTTTCGGTTCGTTTTGTTTGCTTATCTGACGGCTACGTTTCTCCGTTTGTAAGCGAGCAATAGTTTTGCGAGTGGCCGTAATACGAGCCGTCGACTCTACCTGTGAAATAGCATGAGTAAACTTCATTTTAGTGTACGATTCACGTTCGTCTTTCAGGTTGTCTTTAAGATCTTTGTCGTTGAGTCCTTTGATATCTTTGTACTTCATGGGTATCAATATTTAGTTATACAGCCTCCTCAAAATCGGGGCGAATAGTGAATTTACAATGGAACGGTAATTTATTGGCTGCCAATCGCATCGATTCTTTAGCAATAGCTAAAGAAACGCCTTCAATTTCGAATAATATTCGACCTGGCTTTACTACAGCTACCCAATACTCAGGAGCTCCCTTACCTTTACCCATACGCACTTCGGCAGGCTTCTTGGTAATTGGCTTGTCGGGGAATACGCGGATCCACACTTTACCTTCACGTTTCATGTGGCGTGTTAAGGCAATACGTGCTGCTTCCAGCTGACGGGCGGTGAGCCAACCTTCATCCAATGATTTTAATGCAAAAGTGCCGAAATCAATCTGATTTCCACGCTTAGCAAAACCTTTGATCTTGGCTTTATGCGTTTTGCGAAATTTGGTTTTCTTTGGTTGTAACATGATTCTTAACTACTTTCTTAGTGCTTTGATACGGTGAAGCTAAATTTACTAAGGTAGTCAAGTGGTTTAGATGAGGCGGTGATGAAGCCGAGAAACCATTGATAACATTAGTAAATTATACAATTCAATGTATTTTTACTAAAATTTTAGGACGGCAAAGGTACGATTTACTTTTACATTAACAAATCTTTTTTAAGAAAAGAAATATCCGCCACAAACGATGCCGGGTTATTCCGAATTTGATGTGCTGGGTTAAGCTTAATTTCCAATGCTGGTCAAGTAAGAACAAAGAAACCCTTGTCTCTGCCATTAATCTTGGATAGAAGTTTTTTAAGATGAAATACAATAGATCCT
>CANNQU010000115.1 GCA_947507965.1 Bacteroidota bacterium | reverse complement strand
TATCATATTTTGCGCTTCAACGGTACCACCTGGAACCTGGTGAAAACCCTTACCGGCGCCGATACCTCATGGGCCGATACCACCGCTTTAAAATGCAACCAATGGAATAGTTATAAGGTTTACGGTTTTAATGCATTAAATGATACCAGCTACAGCGATACCACCGTAGTTACACCGTATGATACCATCAAGCCTCAACCACCCCGCTTACGTTTTGTAACCGTTACTTCACCAACTTCCATACGTGTGGTATTTGATAGTGTGATGGATAAGGATGTAAACCGGTATCAACTCTTCGAATCGGTTAATGGAGGTGCATTTACCTTGATTTCTACTTTATCTGCATATACGTCAAATCCAATTATATACGATCGAACCGGGATAACGCCGATGGTTGACCACTATTACTATTATTTGGTTGCCGTGGATAGTTGTGCGAACAATATTTCGGCTAATGGCCCTATTCATGCGGAAGTTGAGATTCAAGGAGTCGCTGGCAATATGCGAAGCATTTTAAAATGGCATCCATACCTCGGCTTTGCTTCTAAGATATATAATGTACAACGATTGATTGGGGGCATTTGGACTACCATTGGCACGGTAAATAATAACGACACCAATTATGTTGACTTGGTGAATATAAGCTGTAATATAAATTATTATTATCGGATACAAACGGTTGATTTAAGTGCTAAAGGATACGTATCTCTTTCTGACACCCTTCAGGTTATACCGTTTGATACGGTAAAACCAATTGCCCCATTACTTAAATATGTTACCGTTACCTCCAGTAATTCGGTGAAGGTGAAATGGAATTTAAGCAGCAGCGGCGATGTGAAGTTTTACGAAGTACACCGCATCTCACCGTTAGGTGTCGATTCGTATGTAGGTACGGCAATATTTACCGATACGCTTATTGACAATGTGGTTCCTGCACAGCAAAATAGTTACTGCTATTATGTTATTGCCATCGACAGTTGCAATGTGGCCAATCGCTCGGCACCATCCAATACACTATGCACCATTAGTATTCAAGTACTGCTTACGCCGGGCTGTGTGCCGCTATCTCATATTAATTGGACAACCTGCAAATCATTCGATCAACTGCCAATTCCAAATTACGAGATTTGGCGAACGGTGAATGGTGGGGTATGGAGTAAATTAAAGACGGTGCCTGCAACCGACACCTCGTATGCCGATTCGACGGTATTGTTGGCCAATGTTTATTGTTATGTGGTTCGCGCCTTTAATGCCTCTCTTACCTTTGCTACACTGAGTGATACCGAATGTGTTTCGCCTTGGCTTTTTCCATTGCAAAAAGCTCCGGAACTCGATGTAGCCACGGTGTTAAAAAGTGGCATTACCAATGGCCAGACGGTGTTACGTTGGAAAGCAATTCCTATTTCGGATACGCTTACCCGTGGCTATCGAATTTATCACTCCAGCACCGGAGTTGCGGGTACTTTTACTTTGATGGCTGACATTGGCAATCGTGCCACCACTACATTTACTCAAGTTAACGTCAATAATTATAGTAGTGATAACTATTACTTCATGGTGGCTTACGACATCTGCAATTATAATGGCGACTCCTCTGTGGTGCACAAAACAGTTAATATTTCTTTGGCAAGAGGTAATTTATCAGCAACGATAAGCTGGAATAAATACCGTGGATATAATGTGAAGGAATACGAGATATTAAAATCAACCAACGGAATAACATATTCTTTATTGGCTATTACCGATAGCCTCACGTTAACGTACCGTGATACGATTTTGAGTTGCGGTAATCGCTATTGGTATCGGGTAAAGGCACTAGAGAATTTAGGCGACAACGAGATTTCCTTTAGTGATGTGGACTCCATCATTGCGTACGATAGCATTCCGCCTCCAGCCATTATTATTAAACAGGCAACGGTAAGTGGGGTAGGTAAAGTAGCAGGTGAAATTTCCATAACCTATAATGCAAGTACCGAGTTAAACAGAAACGGGTATAAAATTTACCGAAGCGTAAATAGTGCACCGTATAAACTAATCGGAACCAATACTAACACATCCGCCGGATTGCTACTCTACAAAGACGCCGGCCTGAATACGCTCGATAGTAGCTATAGTTATTATATTAAAGTAACGGATAGCTGTGGTAATGAAGGTGCTGCAAGCGATATCCATACGGTTGTTAATGTAAGTGCAGCAGCCTACAATTCTGCCAATTTCGTTTCCTGGACGGCCTATGTAGGCTTTACCAACTGGCATTATGAAGTCGAACGGTCTTCCTCAGTAAATCCTGTCTGGGTTTCTATCGGTACTTTTAATCATTATATTCTTTCTATTTATGATAGTGCTACCGTATGCGATGTGATGTATTATTATCGTGTAAAGACATTCGATGACTTGGATGTAACGGCTTCCTCAATAAGCGATACCGCCGGTTGTTTAGGGTTTGAAACCAACGCTCCCGACAGTCCTGTTCTGCTTCGAGCAACCGTTAATAAATCAGGCAAAACCACCGGTGAAATTCAGTTGGATTGGAAGCATTCCACCTCGTTAGATGCCACCAATTATCTGATTTACAGAAGAAGTAACGCTTCGATTGCTTGGACCTTTGTAACGCAGACGGGCTATGTGAATACGTATCTGGATGTTAATTTAAATACCACCGACAGTGTTTATGAATATCAAATGGAATGCCTTGACAACTGTAGGAATATTGGAGCTCCTAATGCCTCTCATGCAACCATTAATTTGAGTACGGTGCCAGGCAATACCAGCGCATTTTTATCATGGACCAAATATATTGGCTTCCCGGTGAGCCGTTATGAAGTTTATGCCGATGGTGTGTTAATTGCTTCCGTGCCCGCTACGCAATTGAATTATCAAGACAGCATGTTAAGTTGCGATACGGCCGTTGTTTATCGAATTAAAGCATTAGAATTGAATGGCAATTTGCAGGTAAGTTATAGCGATACAAGCAGTGCTACTCCGTATGATATTATTCCGCCTAACCCCGCCTATATTATTGCGGTAAGTGTAGAACAGCCCGAAAATTTGGTAAAAGTTAAATGGGAATCGATACAAGAGTTTAACGGCAAAAACGTTGACCTTTACCGTAGAAAAGCAACCGAAAGCATCTGGACTAAAATTTATACGAGCACCTCGCGTTACGACACGACCTACACTGATAAAGGGGTAAATGCTGGCGATACCAATATATATTACAAAATTACGGCTACCGATAATTGTAATAACACCAGTGGTTTTAGTAAAGAGTCGAAGACTATTTTATTACGAGGTACATCCGATAAATTATCGCATACATTGCACTGGACTAACTACGAATTATGGAACACCGGTGTACGGCACTACGACATCATAAAGGCAGAAGACAACGGCTTGCCATATATAGTGGCTACGGTAAAAAGTACGGATACCGTTTATGTTGATAATGACCTAACAACCAGCATACATAACTATTGCTATCATATTCAGGCTCATGAAAATCCATGGAAGTATTATGCTGTTTCCAATTCGAACATCGTTTGTTTAACACAGCATCCGATAATCTGGATTCCTACTGCGTTTAGCCCAAGCACATCGACTAATTTAAATGATGAATTTAAACCCTATGGCTTATACTTTTCTAAATATGAAGAAAAGATATATAATCGATGGGGAGAGCTGGTTTTTATTTCCACAACGCACCAACCGGCTTGGGATGGCAAATTTGATGGTAGGTATGTACCAACGGGCACTTTTATTTATATGATTACCGTTACTGGATATGATGGTATCGAATACAAGTTCAAAGGACCTTTGAATATTGTAGAGTAAAATACTTCTACTCGTTATAAAACACCATTGGTAATATCTGCACAACGTGTGCTGATGATGGAATGGAAAGAAATAAAGGAATCGCAAGTAAAAATAGGAAGGTCTACTAACTGCAGTACGTTTTTATACTCCAAGTAAAGAATTCACAAATGCTTCTCGGTTAAAAACCTGAAGATCCTCTACTTTTTCGCCCACACCAATATATTTTACCGGAATTTTTAGTTGGTCGCTAATGCCAATAACGACACCACCTTTGGCTGTTCCATCCAATTTTGTAACGGCTAGGGAGGTGAGTTCGGTGGCCGCCGTGAATTGAATTGCTTGCTCAAATGCATTCTGTCCGGTACTACCATCGATTACAAGCATCACCTCGTGTGGTGCCGCCTCGATGGCCTTGCTCATTACTCGCTTAATTTTAGCAAGTTCATTCATTAAGTTTATTTTATTATGCAGCCGTCCGGCCGTATCAATTAATACCACATCAGCATTAATTTCTATCGCTTTTTTTACCGCATCAAAGGCTACCGATGCCGGGTCGGTATTCATGCCATGACTCACAAAAACAGCACCACTGCGTTCACTCCACACCTTTAATTGATCAACTGCCGCCGCCCTGAAGGTATCGGCGGCACCAATAACCACTTTCTTTCCATTTTTCATGAATTGGTTTGCTAGTTTGCCAATCGTCGTTGTTTTGCCAACGCCATTAACTCCTACTACCATAATAACATAAGGTTTGATGCCATTTAAATCGTCATCGCTCGTGTTCGTCTCCGACTTGTTTTCATTAAGCAATTTTATGATTTCATCTTTTAGCAAGATGTTCAAATCAGAGAGGGTAACAAACTTATCGAGTGCCACACGGGCCTCAATTCGTTTGATGATTTTAAGGGTGGTGGTAACGCCTACATCACTGCTTATCAAAATGCCTTCCAATTCATCTAGGAATTCATCATCAATTTTCGATTTCCCTGCGATGGCTTTCGTTATTTTAGAAAAAATACCTTCACGAGTTTTCGATAACCCCTGATCAAGAGTTTCTTTTTTATCCTTACTGAAAAAATTAAATAGTCCCATTTAAAATTTAAAATAATAACCGACGAACAGTACTTGTCTAATCCTTATAAAACACAAAAAGCTTTTCGCTATAAACGAAAAGCCATTATATGTAAATTGTTTCCTAAATTACTTTTTAAAAGCGTCTTTTACTTGCTCGGTAGGTACCATTTCCGATTTAAACGTGTACGCTCCTGTTTTCTCCGAACGAACCACACGAATAACTTTTGAGTAATCCTTACCAGTTCCTTTTTTTAGTGTTGCAACAACCTTCTTAGCCATTTCTTTAGTGTATTAAAATGTTATTTAATTTCTTTGTGAACCGTCATTTTCTTTAAAATAGGGTTGAATTTCTTCAACTGCAAACGATCGGTCGTGTTTTTTTTGTTTTTCGTGGTAATATAACGAGACGTTCCTGGCATTCCAGAAGTTTTGTGCTCGGTACATTCCATAATTACTTGTATGCGGTTTCCTTTTTTTGCCATGATGCGTTATTTATAATTAGATTTTACCGTATTTAATCACATCGTTAATGCATGCGCTGATACCTTTCTTACTGATCGTACGCATTGCAGCAGTGGATACTTTTAGTGTTATCCATTGCTTCTCTTCCGGAATCCAGAATTTTTTGGTGTGCAGGTTCACATGAAAACGACGCAAACTCTTCTTATTCGAGAACGACACCTTGTTACCTACAATCGCTTTTTTACCGGTTAAATCACAAACTTTTGACATGACTCTATTTTTTTTGGATTGCAAATATACGCTTTTCTCTCAAAAAATAAAAACCTAACGTAAATAATTTTAAAATTGGTGATCGGGGGTAGGGGTTATTCCGAATTTGATGGTGCTGGGTTAAGCTTAATTTCCAATGCTGGTCAAGTAAGAACAAAGAAACCCTTGTCTCTGCCATTAAATCTTGGATAGAAGATTTTTAAGATGAAATACAATAGATCCTTCCTTCGT
>CANNQU010000114.1 GCA_947507965.1 Bacteroidota bacterium | reverse complement strand
CGCTAACGTTACCAAATAATGAAGAAAATAATAGATACAATAAAAAATATATTCGCTATTGAAGATTTACGCAAACGAATCATCAACACGTTTCTGTATTTGTTAATGTTTCGAATTGGCTCATACATCGTATTGCCGGGTATCGATTCGAGCAAGCTTGTTGATGGTGCTGGTGGTGGTATATTGGGTTTGATAAATACCTTTGCCGGTGGTGCCTTTGGACGTGCTTCCATATTAGCATTAGGAATTATGCCGTATATTTCGGCTTCCATTGTTATTCAACTCTTAACGATTGCCGTGCCTCAGTTTCAACGTATGGCAAAAGAAGGAGAGGAGGGTAGAACCAAGTTAAATCAATATACTCGTATTTTCACTATCGCCATCACGTTTATTCAAGCCTTTGGTTTCTTAGCTACGCTGCGAGGTGGTAACAGTGCCAGCCCTATTATCAATGATAACTTCGGGTTCATGGTTTCTACCATTATATTTTTAATTGCGGGTACGGTATTTACCATGTGGTTGGGCGAGCGTATCACCGATAAAGGAATTGGAAACGGTATCTCATTAATCATTATGGTCGGTATCTTAGCTCGTTTCCCTCAATCGATATGGGGCGAATTGTTGGCTCGTAGTACGCAAAGTGGGGGTGGTTTATTCGTGTTCCTAATTGAGATCGTATTCTTACTTTTAGTCATCGCATTTACCATCTTACTCGTACAAGGCACTCGAAAAATACCGGTGCAATATGCAAAACGAGTAATTGGAAATAAGCAATATGGAGGCGCACGCCAATGGTTGCCACTAAAAGTAAATCAGGCCGGGGTAATGCCTATAATCTTCGCTCAGGCGATCATGTTTATACCGGGTACCATTGCGCAGCTATTCAGAGGTAATCCTTTTTGGGATGGTGTTTCGATGAATTTCAATTCACAAAGCTCATGGATTTATGATGTGTTTTTGGCTTTAACGATAATTGCGTTCACGTATTTCTATACAGCCATTACCATTAACCCGGTACAAATTGCCGATGAAATGAAGCGCAATAACGGTTTTGTACCTGGCGTAAAGCCGGGTAAAGCCACCGCCGACTTTATCGATAATGTGATGTCAAGAATTACGTTGCCAGGATCAATTTTCCTTGCACTCATTGCCATCATGCCAGGATTAACACGAGTGTTTGGAATGTCGAGTAGTTTTGCTCAATTCTTTGGTGGCACCTCGTTACTCATCATGGTGGGTGTATTATTAGATACCTTGCAGCAAATAGAAAGTCAGCTCACGATGCGCCACTATGATGGATTAATGAAAGGAGGTAATCGTATTAAAGGTAGAACACAGCAAGTGCAGAGTGTATAAAATTGGATTAAAAGCAGTAAATTCGCAGCCCTAAAAAAATAAATGTCAAAACAATCATCCATAAAGCAAGATGGTATCATCAAAGAAGCCTTGTCGAACGCAATGTTTAAGGTGGAATTGCAAAACGGACATGTTATTGTGGCACATATTTCGGGAAAGATGCGGATGCACTATATAAAGATATTACCAGGCGATAAAGTACAAATCGAAATGTCGCCCTATGATTTAAGTAAAGGAAGAATTTCATACAGATATAAGTAATCTAAAAAGAAAATGAAAGTTAAGACATCAATAAAGAAACGCAGCGTAGATTGTAAAATTGTACGCAGAAAGGGCCGTTTGTATATTATAAACAAAAAGAATCCTAAGTATAAAATGCGTCAGGGATAACGTTAATCGTATTTCGTAAAAGGTAATACACGTTAATAAATTAGTAATTAATAATTCGTAATTAAATAAATGGCACGTATATCAGGAATTGATTTACCAAAAAACAAAAGAGGTGTAATAGGATTAACTTACATCTATGGCATCGGTGTTTCCCGCGCTACCAAAATATTAAAGGAGTCGGGTATCGATATCAGCAAAAAAGTTTCCGACTGGAACGATGAAGACTTAAACTCCATTCGTAAGTCGATTACCGAAGGGTTTAAAGTGGAGGGTGAATTACGCTCAGAAACGCAGTTGAATATTAAACGTCTTCAAGATATTGGAAGCTATCGTGGTATTCGTCATCGTAAAGGATTGCCTACACGAGGCCAACGCACACGCACCAACTCACGTACCCGTAAAGGAAAACGTAAAACAGTGGCCGGCAGAAAAAAAGAAACAAAGTAATTAATTAACATTAGTAAAAGATAAATTATAGGATGGCAACCGCAAAAAAAGTAGTTAAAAAACGCACCGTAGCTGTTGATGCAGTGGGTGAGGCACATATCAAAGCCTCATTCAATAACTGTATTATTTCTTTGACCAACACGCAAGGTCAGGTTATATCGTGGGCTTCTTCGGGTAAAATGGGTTTTAAAGGATCTAAAAAAAATACACCCTATGCTGCCCAAACAGCAGCTAATGATTGTGCCAAGGTGGCCACTGATGCTGGGTTAAGAAAGGTACACGTGTTTATCAAAGGCCCTGGTTCTGGCAGAGATTCTGCGATACGTACCCTTGGAGCGGCAGGTATCGAAGTACTGTCAATTACCGATGTAACTCCGATGCCGCATAATGGTTGCAGGCCACCGAAGAAACGTCGTGTTTAAAGGGTTGGAAAGTAAAAATTAATGATATTGAATAAACACAGGAAGAACAGAGAAATTCGCAATTAAAAATCAAAATTCGTAAATAAAAGATGGCACGTTATACAGGACCCAAGGCAAAAATTGCCAGACGATTTAAAGAAGCAATTTTCGGACCGGATAGAGCGGTTGAAAAGAAACCGTATGCTCCCGGTATGCACGGTCAAAGCCGTAAGCGTAACAAGCAGTCGGAATACTCAGTTCAGTTGATGGAGAAGCAAAAAGCGAAATACACCTATGGTGTGTTAGAGCGTCAGTTTCGCAAAACCTTTCATACGGCATTGATAAAGCCGGGTATTACCGGTGAAAACTTACTTCGTTTTTTAGAAGCTCGTTTAGATAATACCGTATTTCGTATGGGCATTGCAAAACATCGTACGACGGCTCGTCAGTTGGTATTGCACAAGCATATCACCGTCAACGGGAATGTTGTAAATACACCTTCTTTCCATGTTCGTCCAGGTGATGTTATCGCCGTACGCGAGAAGTCAAAGTCGTTAGAAATGATTGTTAATTCGCTTTCATCACGACGCAAATTTAACTGGATAGAATTTGATGAAAAGCAAATGAGTGGCGTATTTATTGGGTATCCTGAGCGCGATCAGATACCTGAAAAAATTAAAGAACAACTTATTGTGGAGTTGTACTCTAAATAACGATTTGTTGTCTGAAGTTTTCACAAGTGTTTAAAATTAAATAATATATAATAGTATCCCATGGGAATAGTACCTTTTATTAAACCAGATAGAGTTATAATGCACAAAGAAACCGATTTCTTTGGTTTGTTCGAATTCAGGCCATTAGAGAAAGGTTATGGTGTAACGATTGGCAATGCAATGCGCCGCATTTTGTTGTCGTCATTGGAAGGATATGCTATCATAAGCCTCCGTATGCCTAAAGTAGATCATGAGTTTTCTACGATTAAAGGAGTGGTTGAAGATGTTACTGAAATTATATTAAACTTAAAACAAGTACGCTTCAAGTCGCGTATGGAATTAAACGGGCCCGAGAAGATTTTCATTTCCATCAAAGGACAGGAAAAAATGACCGCGGGTGATATTGGAAAACACACCAATTCTTTTGATATTTTAAACCCCGATTTAGTGATCTGTAATATGGATCCTACCCTTACCATGGAGATGGAAATTCAGGTAGCAAAAGGTCGTGGTTACCTATCAGCAGAAGATAATAAACCGGAAAATGCACCCATCGGTTATATTGCAATGGACTCTATTTTTACGCCCATTAAAAACGTAAAATACTCAGTAGAAGATTATCGCGTCGAGCAAAAAACGGATTTCGAAAAATTGGTGTTGGAAGTAACTACGGATGGTTCAATTCACCCGGAGAATGCCTTGAAAGAAGCCGCAAAACTTTTAATCCATCACTTCATGTTGTTTAGCGATGAGAATATGACACTGGATGTACCGAAGAGAGTAGAAGCACCGGAAGTGGATGAGCAGTTTATGCAGACACGCAAAATATTAAAAACACCATTATCAGATTTAGATCTCTCCGTACGTGCCTACAATTGCTTGAAAGCAGCGGAAATACGCACCCTTGCCGACTTAGTGAAGTATGATATCGCCGACCTTTTGAAATTCCGTAACTTCGGTAAGAAATCGTTAACCGAATTGGAAGAGCTGGTACGTGAGAAAGGATTGACTTTTGGAATGGATATTTACAAATATAAAATAGATCAAGACTAATTATTTATTGTGCGAATGGGTAAGGAAAGAAGTATATTACAATATTCACTTTACCACTTACGCTTTACGACTATATCATGAGACACGGAAATAAAATTAATAAATTAAGCAGAACAGCTTCTCACCGCAGAGCGTTGATGAGTAATATGGCTACTGCATTGATTACGAACAAACGTATTTTCACTACCTTGGCAAAAGCTAAGGCGTTACGCGGTTATATTGAGCCTCTTTTAACGAAGTGCAAAACCGATACGATGACCAATCGTCGGGTGGTGTTCAGTTATTTACAGGATAAGGAAGCGATAAAGGAATTGTTTGGAAATATCTCCAATAAAATTGCAACTCGTCCTGGTGGTTACACTCGTGTATTGCATGCAGGCAACCGTGCCGGCGATAATGCAGAGATAGCCATGATTGAGCTGGTTGATTATAACGATATTTATACCAAACCGGCGAAGGCGGCGGAAGCTCCGGCTAAGAAGACGCGTCGTGGAAAAGCTAAAGCTACAGGAACTGAAGAAGCTGTAGTAGTGAAGACTTCGAAAGCTAAAAAGGTAACGGAGGCAACTGAAGTACAAGCGGTAGAGCCTAGTACAGAAGAATCCGTTGAAACAAAATCAGAAGAAATATAGTATTCGAAATCTATACTAATTCAACAGGCAATCCATATCCTTGGGTTGCCTGTTTTTTTTTGTCTGTTTTTTTTGTCCTTTCTTTACAAATACCACCGAGAGGGTATTGCAACTCTAAGAGTAATCCTATACTTTTGTCCAAAAATAAATTAACAAAAATATTATCCAATTCATCATGAAAAAATTTACAATTCTTTTGTTTTTACTAATCGCTGCCTATGGCGCATTCGCGCAAAAGCCATTTCCGATGCTCTACAAGTCGCAGTGGCCGGTTGATTGTAAATGGAGATTATCGAATGCCGAGAGAACGTTGGCATTGGGAGGCGACTTGCAAGAAATTGCAATGCTCGACGCCACGACGGGAAAACTCTTATGGCGAATGAAATTCAAGGAAACTCTTGGAGTGAAAAATGCTAAGGTATGGTCGTGGGATGAATACAAAAATGCTGTTTTCGTAACCGTAAAGGGGGAAAAGAAAGATGAGCTGCTCACCACTTGGTATGATGAATTGACGGGCGTAAAAATTGAAGACAATACCTCCAAGAAAGTGAAGTACGAAAAAGTGAAGATACATTATAAAACAAGTAAATCATCGAACATTGTTTATAAAGGTAGTATTGATGATGAAGAAAAGAATATCCATTTGAAGCTAAATTACAAATCGAAAGCGACGAGTACGGTAGGAAAAGGAACGAAAATTCAGATAATTGTTGAATCTACCGGAGCCTTTACATGGAATAGCACGTTCGAAGGCCGGGTGTTGCGTTCACTCTGCGAAGGCGAAGATTATATTAATATGGAATTACATGGAGATCAAATTTATGTGATTTATGAAGGTATTTCTATTTTCGACTTAAAAACAGGAAAAAAACTCTGGGAAACAAGTTTCGACAATATTGAGTTAAATTGGGGGTTGGTGAAGTCAACCCAAACTTTAGGAAAGTCGGATATGCCTACCATAGGAAATGACGGGGTTTATATTATTGACCTTTCAAAAGGCAATCATAAAATCAGGAAATTTAATCCTGCTAATGGCGAAGTAATATGGGAAACAGAAGCCTTCGATAAAGACGTAATGATACCCGATATGGGGCTGCTTGGTAACACGCTAATTGCAAAAGTAGGTGGTGAAATAGAAACTCAAACCTATATTCCAGGAACCAATGGCAATCCGGATATATGCAATGTAGGATATAAGATGACGGGGCCTTTTGGTCTAAAGGCATTCGACTCGCATACGGGTAAATTGCTTTGGGATACGAAGGACTTGAAGTCGTTAGG
>CANNQU010000113.1 GCA_947507965.1 Bacteroidota bacterium | reverse complement strand
CAGTCGGAAGAAGGTGTGAAGTTGTTTGAGGCATCGGTTACCGCCACCCCTACAGCACTTTGTTTTAATGCTCCGGCATCGTTTAATCCATCACCTACCATCATTACGTTTAACGAATGATTTGCTTGTAACTGCTTTACATAATTGAGCTTTTCTTGCGGACTTTGATCGAATAAAACTTCACTTTCTTTGCCTAATAGGTCTTCGATGTTTCGTAACTCCGCATCATTATCTCCCGAAATGAGGGAGAGGGTATAGTTCAATTTAAGCGATTGAATTAATGGAGTAACCCCAAACCGATACTTGTTCGTTATAAGAAACTCACCCCAAATTTCCTGATCAATCCGTAACACAACTTTCGTTCCTTTTCTATTGGTGAAATATTCTCCACCAACGAACTTCTCGGAACCTAATTTAATATGTTGATCATTAATCCAACCTTCAATTCCTTGACCTTCGGTTTCTTTGAAATTTACGACAGGGATGGAAATCGAAAGGTTTAAAAAATCGGCGACCAATTTACTTGCCGGATGCGATGATTGCTTAACCAATGATGCGATGGATGATTTCATCTCCGGTGTGAGTAGTTTTCCGGTATATCTTACATTGGCTCCATTGCCTTGCGTTAAGGTGCCGGTTTTGTCGAGAACAATATGATTTATTTTGGTTAGCTTTTCTATGATTTCGGGCGAGCGTAAATAAAATTTATTCAATCCGAAAATCCGTAATATATTGCCATTGGTATAGTTTTGCGATAGCAGTAGGGCACAAGGGCATGCTACAATTAAAACGGTGGTAATGGCATTCCACATCAGTTGGGTCTCACCATTTATATTCCAATAGATACCGGCGCCAAAACCAAGAGCCAATACCACATAGGTAAAGTATTTCCCAATGGTATCATAGTTGCTTTTTTTGATTCCGTCTTTCTTATTGAATATTGGATTGTTCCATAAGTTGGTGAGGTAACTTTGCGAAACTTCTTTCACCACCAGCAATTCAAGCAGTCCATCCAGTTGTTTGCCTCCGGCATAAATCATCTCGCCGATTTTTATCTGTTGAGGTAAACTCTCTCCACTCACAAAACTATAATCAATATTAGCTCCTCCCTTTGAAAGTATGGCATCTACCGGGATAATTTCATTCGAATGAATTTGGATGACGTCGTTCGTTTTTACTTTAGATATTTCTGTTGGGATAATTATTCCGTCTTTTATCACATTTAGCGCAATAGGAAAAAACGATTTATAGTCCCTGTCGAAAGAAATCGTTTGATAGGTGCGTGATTGCAGCCATCTGCCGATTAACATAAAAAATACAATCCCGCTCATACTATCCAAATAGCCTGTTCCCGCTCGACTGGATATTTCATAAAGACTTCGAATGAAAATAATGACAATGGCTAACGCTACCGGTAAATCGATATTTAGATATTTGTTGCGTACTCCATTCCATGCCGAAACAAAGAATTCCGATGCAGAGTAAAATAAAACAGGTAAGGAGAGTATGATACTTAATACTTTGAAATAGTACTGGATGATGGGCTCAACTTCATTTGAAAATGACAAATAATCGGCAAAACTCATCATCATGATATTGCCAAAACAAAACCCGGCTAGTCCAATTTTATACCATCTCGTACGGTCGGTTTGATGACTCTCTTTTGACGTTATATCATTTAAGCTTAGATGTGGCTCATAGCCTATTCCAGCGAGTGTTTCAACAACCTTTCTTAACGACGTCTTCGATTCTTCATAGACAATAAAAATCTCCTTCTTCGAGAAATTTACGTTGGCATTTTGGATGCCACTGTTGAGTAAATGCAGGTTTTCGAGTAGCCACAAGCAGCTACTGCAATGAATTTGAGGCAGATAAAGGGTTAGCTGTGTCTTTCGGCCATCCGTAAACTGGATCAGTTTTCTCTTGATGTCGTCGTTGTCTAAAAACTGAAACTTATCTTTTCTGATTTCCTTACGCTGGCCCTTTCCAGGAGAAGAATTCAAGGCATAATAGGTGCACAAATCATGCTCATTCAAAATCTCGTAAACCGATTTACAGCCATTACAGCAGAAATTTTTTTCGCCTGCAAAAACATGATGATCATAGCAGTCATCGCCGCAATGATAGCAACTTGTTATTTTTTCAATCTCTTTTTTCTTGCTGTTCATTTCGTAGTTTTAACAATCAGTACAGGGCATAATGCTTCTCTAAGTACCGATTCGGATACGCTTCCTAACAGTAATCGTCCCAATCCTTTTCGTCCGTGCGAACCCATGATAACAATTTCATACCCACCGTTACGTTGTACTTTTAATATCAATTCAGCCGGTTCATTGCCTTCTTCTATCAAAAAATCAAATTTTAATTCATGATGCTTTTGTTTGAGCGAATCAATTTTGTTATGCAGTGCCTCTTCGGTTTTGCTCTTTATTTCTCCAGCCGTCACTTCGAAATACGGAAACCCATTGGGGTCGATGGCGTAGGGTAATTGAATGATGTTTAAAACGGAAATAAGCGTTTCTTCATCGGCCAACTTAATGGCATATAATAAGGCTTCTTCCGCATATTCGGAGAAATCGTAAGGGCATAAAATTTTTTTAAATTTTTTCATTCACTACATTTAAATCCTTTAAGCTAATTGTTTTTTAGGAAATACGCTCCTGAATCTAATTTGTTTTTAAATTCCCCAATCGTATTGTTTTCAATCATATTGATCAGGTTTTTCTTTATCTCTTTATACTCATTGTGCACCGGACAAGGACTTGTTTCCGAGCATACTTTTAATCCTAAAACACAGTCGGTATAAAGCTGATCTCCATCAATGGCTTTCACGATATCGGAAATCGAATTTTTTAAATCTTCTTTATCCATATAAAAGCCACCATTGGGGCCTTTAATGGAGTGTACCAATTTCCTTCTGCTTAGGTCTTGCATTATTTTGGCAATAAAATGCATTGGGGCATCGGTTCCGGCAGCAATGTCACGTATTCCAACCCGCGACTCATCCGTTGACTTTTGAGCTATAAAAATCATTGCCTTGATGGCGTATTCACACGACTTTGAAAACATACGTTGTAGTTAAGTGGCGAAAGTACCATTTTTTTAAAAAAAAAGAGTTTTATTTCTTTTATTATTTATTTAGATTCATTTTTTATCCGACAAGGTTCTAATGTCTCGTTTTCAATAGGTTTGTGTCTTCTATTTTCGGAGAATAATTATAAGATACCGCTGCCATTTCATGTTTTATGCTGATTTATTGTCATTAATTCTTGCAGGGTTTGTGGTATACATAAGTCATTATGTCCAATATAAAACTTTTCCACGATATTTGTGTACTTTAGTTGTGTAAAAACAAAGCAGATTATAATAAATTTGAAAACGTAGTGGATTTGTAATTTTTTTAAATAATATTAAGTTAGATATATGGATGCAAAATTTTCACCTCGAGTACGTGAGGTTATGAGCTTAGCCAAGGAAGAGGCGGTACGCATGGGCAACAGCCAAATTGGCCCCGAGCATTTTGTGATGGGGTTATTACGCGAAGGGCAGGGGTCGGCTATCCGAACGCTGCGCTCATTGGATGTTAATCTCACACAGCTAAAACGTGTTATCGAAGATACAGCCCGCAATTATGCAGGTAATGGAATTTCAAATGTAAACAATATACCGTTAAATAAAGCCGCTGAAAAGGCGCTAAAGGTGACGTATTTGGAAGCTCGTTCCTATTCGGCCGATGTAATCGGTACCGACCATTTAATGCTGGCTATTTTACGAGATGAATTCAACACCGCATCTCAAATTTTATCTGGGTTTAATATCGATTATAATAAATTCAAAGATGAATTGGAAAATCCAAATACCAATGAAATACGCGATGAATTACCTCCTCTGGGGGGTGATGACGATGATATGCCACCACCACGTGAAGAACGACGTGCCGGTGATGCCGGGAAAGCAGGGGCCGCAAAATCGAAGACGCCGGTATTGGATAATTTTGGAAGAGATTTAACAAAATTAGCGGAGGAAGGTAAATTAGATCCCATTGTGGGAAGAGAAAAAGAAATTGAAAGAGTTTCTCAAATTTTATCACGTAGAAAGAAAAACAATCCGGTACTCATTGGCGAACCCGGGGTTGGTAAAACAGCCATAGCGGAAGGATTGGCGCTACGTATCATTCAGAAAAAAGTATCCCGTACGTTGTTTAATAAACGTATTGTGATGCTCGACCTGGCCTCTTTGGTTGCAGGAACAAAATACCGTGGTCAGTTTGAGGAACGCATGAAAGCGGTAATGGCCGAATTGGAAAAAAACTCGGATGTGATTGTTTTTATCGATGAAATACATACCCTTGTAGGTGCCGGTGGTGCCAGTGGCTCACTCGACGCTTCGAATATGTTTAAACCGGCTTTGGCCCGCGGTGAGATACAATGTATTGGAGCTACCACCCTTAACGAATATCGTCAGTACATTGAAAAAGATGGGGCACTCGAGCGTCGTTTTCAACAAGTCATCATTAATGCTGCCTCACCCGCCGAAAGCATTGAGATATTACATAACATAAAAGATAAATACGAGGAACACCATAATGTAACCTACACCGATGCGGCTATTGAAGCCTGTGTAAATCTCAGTGTGCGTTATCTCACCGACCGTCATCTGCCCGACAAGGCAATCGACGTTTTGGATGAGGTAGGAGCGAGGGTTCATATTATTAATATACACGTTCCACAAAATATAATGGACCTCGAGAAGCAGGTGGAAGAAATAAAGCTGGAGAAAAATAAAGTGGTAAAAAGCCAGCGATATGAGGAAGCAGCGCAATTACGCGATCGTGAAAAAAACCTGATTGAGCAGTTGGAGAATGCAAAAAAGGACTGGGAGGAAGAGGCGAAGGCCAACCGATACAAGGTAACCGAGGAGGAAGTAGCCGATGTGATGGCGATGATGACCGGCATCCCCGTAAAGCGAATTTCTCAAGGTGAAGGCACCAAACTACTCACCATGGCCGATGACATGAAGTTGAAAGTTATTGGGCAGGAAGATGCCGTTAAGAAATTAGCAAAAGCCATACAACGTAACCGTGCCGGACTAAAGGACCCTAATAAGCCCATTGGCTCGTTCATTTTCCTTGGCCCTACGGGTGTTGGTAAAACAGAAATGAGTAAAGTGTTGAGTGAGTATTTATTTGATAGTAAAGATGCTTTACTTCGAATTGACATGAGCGAGTATATGGAGAAGTTTGCCGTGAGCCGATTGGTGGGTGCTCCTCCGGGATATATTGGATATGAAGAAGGTGGACAACTCACCGAGAAGGTACGCCGTAAGCCGTATTCTGTTATTTTATTAGATGAAATAGAAAAAGCCCATCCGGAAGTATTTAATATTTTGCTTCAGGTATTGGATGAAGGTTTTTTAACGGATAGTATGGGGCGTAAAATCGATTTCCGTAATACCATTATCATCATGACGAGTAATATTGGCTCACGACAAATTAAGGATTTTGGGCAAGGGGTTGGATTTAGTACGCAAACCCGCCAGGAAAACACCGACCGTGATACCAAGTCAATCATCGAAAATGCACTGAAAAAGTTTTTCAGTCCGGAGTTCTTAAACCGCGTCGATGACGTCATCGTATTTAAATCACTGGAGAAAGAAAGTATCGTAAAAATATTGGATTTATCGATCGAAAAGATGCTGAGTCGTATCGAGAAGTTAGGGTTGAAAATAAAACTGTCGGATGCTGCCAAGGAGTTTTTAGCAACGAAAGGCTTTGATCCGGAGTTTGGTGCTCGTCCATTAGGTAGGGCGATACAAAAGTATTTAGAAGATCCGATTGCAGAAGAAATCCTCAAGGCGGGTACTAATGAAGGCGATATGGTAGAAGTGGATTTAGATGAAGGATCGGAAGAGTTGAAGATTAAACTAAAGAAAGCCCGTAAGAAAAAGGAAGACGTAGGAGAAGTTTAAGTCTCAGGGCAGAATATGGAAAACGCCAATCGACAATCGATTGGCGTTTTTTTATTGCTTCCGGCAAGCTGGACCTAATAATAATGGGAAACCACAAAAAGTAAAAACTTCCTCCTATATTCGCACAGTGTGTTGCTAGGAGGAAACACATCGTTGAAAAACCTTCCTCTATAAGTAAGTTATTGAGCAATTGTTCATCACGCATCTGACTGAATCAAAAAGTTTTTCCGGTATAAAAAAAGAGAGGGGTGGATTTGCCTTTTTAAAAAATACTGCAAAGTCAAATAGAGGCCACGAGATTTGACTTCCAAGTCGTT
>CANNQU010000112.1 GCA_947507965.1 Bacteroidota bacterium | reverse complement strand
TTCTTTTAGCTTTTGTAAATGTTCGGGCAATATTTATGAAATTTTATGATTGTTTTGTATGCAAGTCCTCGGCAAAAGTGAACTAAAAATAGTTTAAAATACAAAGCACTCTCTAAGAATTAGTTCACTTTGATTTGAAGACATACAAATAAGCCCTTTAAATGATAAATGTTTAAAGTAGTATTAAGCAGTTTTTTTACCCATACCACCTACAAAAACTATTGCAGCACCCATGATGAAGAAAGCAATAAATGCAGTAACCGCTACGTCAGCAACGATTACCGTTACATGTATATAGATTAGCTGCCCTCTTCTCTTAAAAATTCATTTTCAGCGAAGCAGAAAAAGTAGTGCCCAGTTGACTGAATTGAGAGCCATTGTATCCAAGAATACGGTAACGACCGCTGAATGACAAATATCCTTCCAACAGACTTTTTGCATCTGCCTTATCTAATACCTTTTGGCCATTTGTATTCAGAGAAACCAGGTTCCATTTAGGCAATACATTGAAGATATTATTAACATTCACCGATACGTTGAATTTCTTAGACAGCTCGTATCCTGCACTTAGATCCGTAACAACCGCCGGCGTAAATATTTGTTTGATATCGTTCATGATATTGCGACTGTTAATGGGATCATTCACATTAGACGTATTCAATAAAACACCAAGACTCTTGTATTTTGTTCCATTGTCCAAATCCTGAAAAGCGGTTTTACCAAAGAGTGTATTATTAAGGTTGAGCATGAATTTATTGATCTTGTAATCAAATCCTAGAACAGCTTTGTAAAGGGGCCTTCCTTCTGTTAACAACGATGTTATTTGCACATTCAGTATCGTTGAACCGGCATCCAATATGGCTTTGGGGGTTTGTGGGGTTCCAATAATTTTATTTTGCAACGTATAATTGGCAGCAAGATTGATGCTCATTTCACCTTTCCCTAATTTAATTTTTTTATAGTTGGCTACAACATCTATTGGAAAATACAGAGGCCTTGACCACCTAAATCCGGAAACGATTGACCAGGAACAGTATTGAGGGCCAACGTTCTTCCTGGTCAAACGAAATCGGCGAAGGGTGGTCAAGGTGACCGGATTTTCCAGCTATGTATTCATTCGCAACTCAGTTCTTAAGTTGGAGAAATCCTTGATTTTATATGGTAGTGGCGCGAATGGTAAATCAGTACTCTTTGAAATTGTTCAAAAACTACTTGGACCTTCCAATGTTTCCAATTTTACACTACAATCTCTAACAGATCCAAGTGGATATACCAGATCCATGCTAACAGGAAAGTTAATCAACTACGCTTCTGAGATTTCTTCCAAGATGAACCCCACCCTATTTAAACAGCTAGTATCCGGGGAACCTGTAGAAGCCAGAATGATATATGGGAAACCATTCATACTCCGTGATTACGCCCGTTTCATTTTTAATACTAATGTGCTTCCAAAAGATTTGGAACACAACACCGGATTCTTCAGGAGGTTTATAATAATTGAATTTGATCAAACAATATCTGATGATGAGAAAAATCCAATGCTTGCCAATGAAATCATACAAGAAGAGCTACCTGGTGTATTTAACTGGATATTGGAGGGATTGAAGCGGCTTTTACAACAGGGTGATTTTTCTAAGTGTGTGGCAGCAGATAATGCTGTTGATAGATACAAAAAAGATTCTGACTCTGTAGCGCTATTTCTAGAAGATGGGAATTTTGTTCCTTCAAAAGATGACAAGTTATCTTTAAAAGAATTCTTCAGCGACTACAAAGATTTTTGTAAAGACTCAAATTATACTTGTTGCTCCAACAAAGCATTTTCAAATAGATTAAAGAATTACCATTACGAAATAACTAGACAATCAACTGGCAGGGTTATTGGAGTAAAAAAAGGTTGATGATTATTTTGACACTATCTGGCATTCGACACTGAAAGTATGTCGTATGTCGATTTGTGTCGCTTGTTTAGGAAAAGGAGTCAGATTATTTAAATAATTTTAAAAATATTCTGTTGAAAAATCAATTATGGTAGCAGAAAGTTTATTACTTGTATTTCAGTTAACTCATCAAAATCAACTACATAAGTAACTTCGTTTTCAGTAAATAAAATTGGGTGAGTTGCATGTTTAAAATTTTTCCAATAGACTTCATCACTGAGAGGATCAAGATCATTTCCAGTGTTTAGTTTATGGCTGTATTTCAAAACCGCTTCGAAGAAATAGAACTCAAATTTCTTAGCATCTTCCCTATTATTTGCAGAAATAATCTTTTCAGCTAGGTTGTATCCAGGAGGAGAGTTTTTTATTATCAGCTTTTTTAAAATATGCCTTAGTTGTCTGGCACTAACACCTAAACGATTTAAATAAGGATGGAGGTTGTCGCAGGTTTCAAAATATGCATAAGTATGAGCAAAAGCCTCCTCTAAGCATCTGTCAGTATTGAAGGTATTGCAATATAAACAGTGAAATCCGCTAGTGTAATAAGGCTGTCTTGTTGTTAATTCAAATTTGATAGCAAGTGATTCTATTTTATGATGGTAAAACTCATGGTAAAAAGTAAATGTTTTTGATATTATATAGCATGCATCCAAGTTAGGATTGCCATACTGATTTGACATATTAGCATCTATGATTCTTTTTAAATTTCTTGTTTTTCTTGCTTGACCTGTTGCCTTGATGAAAATCCCCCAATCTTCATAAAAATGAAATGGTCTATAAAACCCCAATAAATAATCTTTTTCCCATTTTGTTTCATATGGTACTGAGAAATTTTCAATTTCAGAAATAACGTTGTCAATGTAATTCGCTAAATCTAAATCCAAAGGAGTGCAATTATCATCACAACTATGTGGTGTATCTTCAGCAAACCCATGCTCATCATGATCTATATTTACATTATTTTCATCACCCTTTTTAATAAAATTTAATATTTTTTTATCAATATCGTTTAGTGGTAATTCATCTTCTTTATTCTCTTTAGCAATGGCAATTCCGTGACCTATCACCCTATATTTATTATCCTTATTTAAAATATCTGAACCAATTTTTGGTAAAGAATATTCAAGATTTATTTGCTGTTCCATATATTAACTGTTAACTAGATTAATGCAATATTCAATAAGTTCATTTAAACCAGATGGCATAGTATGCCCTCCTCCACCTTCTGATTTAATGCCATTCCAATTTATAAAGTATGAATGAGAATTACCATCATTTAATGTTAAATCAAAATACGATCCAACGTATAAAAATGCTCCAATACTATTTTTTTGTTCAATGAATTCATATAGAGTATCCATTTGATCAAGGGATAATTTTTTTGTTTTTTCACCAACTGTTAAATTATAGCCTTGTAAAGAACAAATGACATTGGGCATAAATCCAACCACCAGAGCTACGGATGATATTTCAAATAATAATTGATTAGGATTAACTGGTTTACCTTTACCTGAACCAGTTTTTTTTCTTGTTATACCACTCTTTGTGTTTATAAAATCAATAAACCCTTTTAGTGGATTTACCTCATGTTCTTCTTTTTTCATAAATCATGTTTTTTTTAGAACGGCTTTCGTCTAAAGGAAAAGAATTTACCCCCAGAGGCAGACATTATGTAAGCCTGAAGTAAATTGCTTTGTAATAAAATCCTTCCTTGTCTATATTTATCGGTCAAGTGGTGGGTTTTTAAGTGGAGTTTCTATTTACCTAAATAAACGAGTTATTAAATGAAGGGGTTTTACAATTAAGTAGTAAGACATTTTCTTTAAAATAAAAGATTTATCTATTAATTTAGCTGCCTTGAAACCGTATATATAGTACCAATTTGTAAATTTTATTCCCCATTGCCTTTTTAAGAGCCAGTTATCTCGGAAGTCCCTTAACTCAATTACAACTGGATGGTAATAAGAACCCATAGTTGCGGTTGCAATGAAACAACCTTTATTTTTTTGCTCTGTTTTTTTTTCGGGTTCAATAGAAGTCCAGTTTTTTTTCAAAAAGTTTTCAATATGTTCGATATAGGCATTTTCAACTAAGACAGTAATTTTATTGTTTTTATAATTAAGTTCAAATTTATGTCCTTCAAGTAAAACAATATCATCTTCAGCACCGCTTATTAATTTAGTTATTCCTCTGTGAAGAGCAAAACCTATAAGCCCTCCTCTAACAGCTCCCATTCCAGTGTTTAAGCTCATCTCGATAGATTTTTTGGCATTAACTCCCAAAAATTTACAATTATCTAATTTCCTATAGTTGAGTATTTCTGACCTGTTTATATTTAAAAAAAAATAAAAATTACTTTTTTGAGGTGTATAAAATCTCTCATATGGGTTTGTTATTTCTTCATATGCAAATCTTATTGTTTTTTGATTGGAAAAAATTCTTAACAAAATCCCTGGAATCGCGACAGAATCTTGAATTATTTCACTAGCGTCTGTAAATTTAGATTTTAAGCCCTTTACCCCTCCTTTAATTTCTTTTATACATTCTGTACTAAGATAAATGCTTGGCACTATCTGTTTTCTTTTAATGCCAATTAGATTTTCATCAACATTATAATTATTTTCATCAGTAAATAAAAATGAAATCTCGTCTAAAGGCTTAAAATTACTTGGAATGAGTGAAATAGATAGAGGCATTAATTATTTTTTTATAGTATACTTAAATATTTTTGGCTAATTCTTGCAACCTAATCAATTCTGAATAATTAGTTTTGTTTTTAGTTATTTCTTGAAATATTTCAAGGGATTTTTCATATTTATTCGTGTTGATAAATCTATCTGGGTGGTACTTAGTCTTTAGCTCATTATAAAGTTTTTTAGATTTATGTATACTTGTTACAAGTTCGTCAAAATTAATTTTAGTGTCTTTTGCTTCCTCTATTACTTTTGAAAGTAAATCTAAATTTATATCTTTTTTACCATTTTTTTTACCAAACCATATTACAAAAAGAATAATTCCAATTTCAAAAAGTGATACATAAAACCATATAGAATTAATGCTAGTTGATATCATTTGAATAATTAATTTATATAACCGCCAATATTAGCATACTTTTTTAAGGGCCATTTTAATCCATTGCTTCCTAAATTATCATGTATTTCTAAAGTGTCCCAGCCCAATGATATAAGTTTTCTTACAAATTGTTCATTTCCTAATAATACTTTTCCAATCTCTTGTATTTCATCTCTTTTTAATAATTTACCAGAAAGTGCTTTTATTCTTAACCCGCTTCCAAAAAACTTCGAAAACTCATGCTTGTAATTACTATCACCTTTTGTAATTTTTGCTTCCAATAATGTCTGAGCCACACCTTCAATAAAAGCTTTCTTGCTTGAAGAGTTAAAATCTCTAATTAAAGAATATCTCTCTTTAAGTTCGCCAAACCAGTCAACCAATTGAACAATTTTATACCACATAATTTAATTTTGATGCTTTGTTTTATTAAACAATCATTTTCTTAATAGTTTGCTACTTTTTTTTGGTATTTTTAGCTAGCCAAAATATTAAACTAATTATTCCAAAAACTATTATTACTGTAAAAAGCTGACTACTTTGATTGGGGCTTAAATTGATGTGAATAAAAGTTGGCTTCATATTTTTTGAATTTTGTATAAAAGATACATGGGCTAACAACATCTGATGTAACTTGTGATGTAGACGTCAAAGAATACAATATATTTTTCATGCATTCTGTGTGGATTTATTTCGTTTTGAGGAAACCTAGTGTTTTTCTAATTAATTTTTGATGGTCATAGTTTTATTAATTGGATGATCAACTTCAAACAACCTAATTAAAACCATAATTAAAGTTACAACTATTTTTAAACCTAAATAATAGCATATTTGCCAGATAACTGACTAAATAATTATAGTAGAAAGTATAAATAACTCATTTTTCTGTGCTATCGTTTTATCATTATAGTTTTGTTCCATAGCGTACCATATTAGTTACTAATTTTTTTAAAGAAAATACCCTTTCATGTAACAGACAGAAAGGGTGAAACAACTGTTGACTCCCCATAGCTACAACAGACCTTCTTCGGCAAAACTTAAAAATGTACCACCAGGACTAAAAATGAGATGGTCCAAAAGTTTGATATCCATCAACTGACAAGCTTCATTAATTCTTTTGGTGGTTTTCTGATCAGTAATAGATGGCTGAAGGTTTCCAGAGGGATGATTGTGTGCTAAAATGATACCAGTAGCTGCAGACTTTAATGCAACAGAAAGTATTAGCCTGATATCTACCACTGTACTTGTCATTCCCCCTTTACTTACTTCATAAACTCCTATAAGCTTATTTGCCCTGTTTAAATAGCCCACTATAAATCGTTCATACAGGGCAATATTATCATCAGGAAAAAATGGTTGCAGATGTTCCCGGGCATCTTCAGCTGTAGTAATTTGTGGAGGGTTAGTGGTTTTGGGTCTGTAGCTAATGCTAATTTCAGCAATGCTATTTTTAAGTGTAGTCA
>CANNQU010000111.1 GCA_947507965.1 Bacteroidota bacterium | reverse complement strand
GCAAAGACCTCTTGTAATGAGCTTATTTTTTGGTAAAATTTACCGACATTAAATCCAAGCATTCCGGCAAACTCCAGACTCTCGAAATGGGTTTTAAAATGCGAATCCTCCAACAGGACGTTATAAAGAAAACAATCCAGAGGCCGGCGGGCAACTTCCCGGCTGTCTTGCATTTTAAGCGTGCCGCTGGCACAGTTGCGTGGATTGGCAAAAGGCAGTTCATCATTATCGATGCGTTGCTGATTTAATCGTTCAAAGCCTTTTAGTGGCATCACAATTTCACCTCGTATTTCAAAAGAAGGGGGGATTAAATTAGCACTTTTCAAGGCGAGAGGGATCGTTTTAATCGTTTTCACATTGGCCGTTACGTCATCGCCTTGCATGCCATCGCCTCGCGTGATGGCCTGAACTAAAACCCCATTCTCATAACGTATCCCAATCGACAATCCATCGTATTTCAATTCGCATACGTACTCAAAATTATCGCCGATGGCTTTTTTAATTCGTTCATCAAAATCAGCCAGGTCTTTTTCATTATAGGTATTGCCCAGACTAAGCATTGGATACTTATGGGTGACGGTATTAAACGTTTTGGTAACGTCGCCACCCACTTTTTGTGTTGGCGAATTAGGGTCGGCTAATGTTGGATTTTGTTTTTCCAATAGCTCCAATTCTTTCAATAGAACATCAAAATCATAATCACTTATGGTAGGTTCACACCGTACATAATAATTGTAATTATGCGTGGTGAGCTCCCGGGTGAGTCGTTGAATTTGTTGTATTACCGCTGAATTCATGAAAGAGAGAAAACACTCCTTCGTTGTATCGAATGGAGCTTGATGGTTTCAAAGGTATGGATTTTTAGTTTTGCTACGATAGCAGGTTCTTTTAGCTTCTATTTTCGTGTTGCAAAGCAAGACTACCGATATTTATAAAAAGCCTTGTATTCATCGTGGCTTTGGTGGTGGTGATTAACGTATTAATCCTGATAATGTCCAGATAAGGAATGCACAATGATACGTGAGTCTTCCAATTTGTAAACGATCTGTTGTTTAAGATTAACTCTACGGGAGCAATAACCCTTATAAATTGTTTTACATAATTCAGGTTGCCCAAGTCCATCAAAAGGTGTGTCGAAGGTATTTTTCAAAAGGGCATAATTTATTTTTACAAGTTTCGAATCGTTTTGTATCCACCAACCTAAATCCTTCTAGGCCTTAGGCATCAATACCAGATCACGCATCAAACATTTGTTTAGGTTCTTCTAAACATATCGGAGTGGGTTTTTCGTTACCCTTTTCGAAATCCTCGATACTTTGATTAATAGTCGGACTAGTTATCTCGTTGGGTAAAATAGCTTTGAAGTTTTTATAAACAAGATCGTTTTAAAAAACTCCTCTGCAAAAGAAGCTTTGCTCTCAGGAATATCTATAATTTATTTCACAAAAAATCATTTAGCAATACAAGATTATTTACATAAAATCAATTTCAGTTTATTTATCCATCAAGACTTTCTATAAAGAATTATAATGCCAAATATTGAACTGGTGTTTTTGTCAAATAAAATTTGCATCATAATAATTAGGCTAAGAATATCTTCGTCGCTTAATGTTTTTTACATACTTTTCAATAATTTATCTTACTTAGAAAACGGATTGAATTTTCAACATTGCCAGACTGAATCGACCTCAAATTTTACCACACCTCCCAATCCACATTGATTGTTTCATTTCGGTAAGTCGGCTTCTGCAAACCATTGGTTAGTTGTTCTACCCTTTCACTCAACACTTTTTTAAGTTCACTTATTTTCATAGGATTTTTTTCCATGGCATCCAGAATGCAATAGGTGAAAACACCATTTTTCCATTTTCCACTTTCTAATGCATACTCATTCCCGGCTGCTGCAGAAATAATAATTGAGCCTGTGTTTTTTCCGACATTAACAAATAATGACTGCATCAGCTCAAAACTATTTTTCAAACCTAAATGTGGATCACTGTCAAAATTTATTAAGGTACCACCTTTTGACAATCCCATCGAATCAGCTATTTTATTTGATGAATAAAATTCCTCTTTATCCACTTCCCCACTATGGCAAGCATCAATCAGCATGAGCTTTTTCCGGGAAGGGATACTATCCAACAAACTTTCCAGAACATCGTAAGGCAATCCATTTTCTTCCGGTTTCTGAAAATTAACCGCGTAGGTCGAAAGAAAATAATCATATTCTTTATTTATCAAACCATGACCAGAAAAGGATACAATTACTTTATCGTTTACATTGGTTTTTAGTAATTTTTGTTTTAAAGCAAACACGTTTTTAACTGTTACATTTTCATTTAACAAGGTATCTATGGTTATATTGTCGCCAAATATATTCTTCAGTTTAAAACTCAGATCTCGTATATCCTTTACACTATAATGCAGGTTTTTTCTGCTATCATAGAATTTATCAATACCGATACCTATGAAATGAACCATTTCCTTTTCCTCTTTAACCGGATTGTATTTTACCATCAAAGGCATCCTATAACTTTCAGTTCCGTTACTATTTGTGATCGATGTTTCTATATGATTTTCACCTTGCGATAAAATAATCGTTATTGTGGTGTCAATTTTATTCTTATTATCCTTTCGAAAATTCACTCCCTTTAATCCAAATACAGGAACTTCATTAACCCAGACATTAAAGCGGTCCAGCTTATAGGTCGTGTCCATTCCATTGATATGCAACAAAAGTTTTTCATCTATTAAGTCGTAATATATTTCATCACGGTTCACAAAGTCGGCTTCGGGCACGCTGTAACCGTTACTGAAAGAAGTGGTATCCATACCTGATTTTTTAATGCGTTTTTTATATGCTTTACGATAACTATAAATTAATGCCGTATCAGGGCAACCAATGGCTTCTAAAACTTTATCCGGGCGGTTGTATTTTATATCAAGTTGCTGGAATGAGATAACCTTAAGATCTTTATTGATATAATAAAGAATTTTACTGGCACTTGGATTGGCCATATAATACCCGGATGGAATAATACAAAAGGAATAAGCGCGGTCGAGCATCAAACAGGTATATAGTAATTTACCGGTCATCAGCTCCCATACTTTTGCAGAATTATCTTCTGAAATTGTAAGAACTCTGCCTTCTTGCGGTAAGTCAATAATGGATGTAACGGCATTGTCATGTCCGTTCAGCTGAGCGACGAGGGCAAGGCTTACGGCATCATATATACTTACTTTCTCTTTGGAAATCCCATAAAGATATTTGCCTTTTCTTCCGTTGAGGAGCGACACAGAAGAACTGCCAATCATTTCTTTTTGAATTTCTCCTGAGCCGATAGCAACCGAAACTATTTTGTTTTGCATAGCACAGTAAACATATTTTTCATCTTCCGACCAAATAGCGTCATGGATAACCTCTTCAATACCATACTGTAGTTTGAAATTTAGCTTTCCAGTTTTCAAATCCCAAACGCGAATTGCTTCGTAGTTTTGTATCAATACTTTGGATTTATCGCTATTGAATTTCACTTTCCCGGTGGGCATAGTAAATATCGGTTTTTTATTTGATTCTTCGTATAGTGAAATCTTCTCCATATCAAAAGCTAAAAAATGAGTATCATCAACATAAACCAAGGGTTCAACAGGAACAAGGTCCAACTTAAAATGATTCACTTCTTTCCCAGTTTCAATATTATTAATCACAACGTCTTTACCACTGTAACCGATAAATCGTGTGGCGGATGAATTAACCATTGAAAACCAAACATGCTCATGTGGTATTCGCTTTAGCATTATTCCGGTTTTGGCATCCATAATATAAGATTCCCAACTTTCATTTAACAAAAAAAGCTTTTTGCTGTCATCGGAAAAAACGAAACTGCCCGCGTCGTTAGCTGAAATGCTTTGCATTTCCCTGGTTTTTAAATCAGGATTAATGCATTCCATGTTTTCCGTATTCCACAAACTTACCTTTCTGGTTGATTTTTTCTGTTGAACCATAAATCTCCCATCAGGACTATATTTCATGAGCTCAACATCCTCGTTTATAGGTTTCAATAATGGCGATAATAGGTTGTTTTCAATATTCCAGAAAGCCACTTTTTGGTAGGCTTCTGTTATGATATAATTTGAAGTAGGAGAAATGTATGCATAATCAACATGCTCTGTAAATCCTTGCAATTCAGAAATCAGCTTCCCCGTGCGTGTATCCCAAACGGAAGCGATATTTGAATGGCTCCCATTCCCAACAAGTTTCTTTCCATCATCACTATAAAATGCAAACTTTAGAGTTTCTGCTTTTTCAAGAGTGGCCAGATGTTTGCCCGTTGTGCCATCTTTAATTTGAACTGTACTTTCACCGGATTCATTCCAATTGATGATGTATTGATTTGCATGACTATTAAACTTTGCAAGATTACTATAGGATGTTCCACTACCTTTGAGAATACCAGTATTTGCATCCCAAATTTTTGTTTCTGCACCTGTTGTAAGTACCGTTTTACTATCCTGACTGAAAGATACTGAATTCAAACCTAAATAATTTCCTCCCAACTCAGCGATCAATATACCTGTTTCCAAATTCCAAAGTTTGGCCGATTGGTCACTCAATGCATATGACGCTAATTTTTTCCCATCAGGACTCACATTAAGAGAGATCGCAGCTGATAGATGTCCAACCAAATCATAGCGCATAACTCCCGTTTTAGCGTCCCATACTTTTATTGTGTTATCTCCAGAACTACTAATGATTAAATTCCCATCGGGAGTATATTTTACCAATTCTAAGTATCCGGCATGTCCTTTAAGACTCAATAATAATTCTCCCGTTTCGGTATCAAATATTTCGGGATTACGGCCCGAACCTGCAGTAACCAGGTTCTTACTATCGGGGCTAAAAGCAGCTGATTCGATGTACCTGCTTGCCTTTTTTAATATTGAAGCAGGTAATCCATCGATTGCATCAAACAATACCGGGACTCCACCAGAAGTACTCAACATAATTCTTTTTCCGTCCGGACTAAAAAAACCAAACTCTAGGTAAGAAGAACCTGTGCTTAAATCTTTTATCAGTAATCCGGTTTTGGCATCCCATAATTTTGCGACTGAATCTAAGATGGCCGTCGTAAGAATTCTGTCACCCTGAGCATTGAAAAATAATGATTTGATCTCACCACGATGTCCCTTCAAATTGGCCAGCAATTTTCCCGTGCTCACATTCCATATTTTCACGGTCTTATCTTGTGAACCAGTAGCTACTGTTTTTCCATCAGGACTAAAAGTAGCTTGCACGATAGCCTTGGTATGACCAACAGGGAGCATGAGCTTGGGTTGCTGAGCTAGCCCGGCATATACTTTCACCAGTATCATCACCAATACAATGCTAAATCGATTTTGGATTTTACTTTGAAATGTGGAGGTCTTGTAATTATTCAAATTGATTGATTTAAGAATAAAGGATCCTAATGAGATAACATTCAAATTCTTGATTTTTTTATTGTATGCTGGAAATTCCTCGCAAACAGACTACTCCCCAAAGGGTCTGACTTTCTTAATCACATATTGAATTATAAAACCGGATCATTTCAATAAAGTTTTCTTCATTTACAAATCTATTGGCGTTAAATTTGAGATCGCCTTTGTATTCATTCTTGAATCTTTTACATTTTAACAAATAAGGAATAATAATCCCCTTCTTGTTTTTATTATTATTGATCTTATACAATTTCCCATCCGGCATTCGAATAAAAAAACGGTACGTTCCGGTAGACACATATCCTGTGCTGGTTCTCATCATTCCTTGTTGCTCAATGTAAACATTTAATTTCCCTCCAACTACCCTGTAAGTATAGGCAATATACCGCTTAGGCTGACTTAATTTCTGAGGTAATTTCTCTAATACAGAGTCTCTAATGCAGAAGGTAGTAACATCCGGAACATTTTTAGTGCCAATGATCTCAACTTTTTCTCCATCGAGCGTTTTATAATTAACTTGTTTTAAATAGCCTTGAATGGTTACTTTAAAACTTAAATTCTTGCAAAAAGTCGTGTCGTGATTTACCACAAAATAAGATCTGGATCTTTTCTGACACCATAGGGTAAGATTTGATAGAAGAAGAAATAATAACAGGCACTGTTTAATTTTATTCATGAAAAGATCTTATAATCTGAAGCGAATTTAGTCAAATAATGAATAGGAAACCTTCGTTTCCTCTATCTAAATCATTAACAGCTTATAAGAAATTCGTGATTTCTTATAAATAATACACCTCAATAGCGCTTTCAAAAGTTCCCTTTAGTCCTTGCCTATAAGCAATTGTCTATCGTCAATTACGCTCTAAATCCACCCCTACGAAACGCTAATCAACTGGTAGTATGGGCAACCACTTTTGCGAAAATGATCAGGCTGCCATCCTGAAATTTGCACTAGTTCACTCTTAAACTAATCGTCTAATTTTGAAAATCAGAACAGCGCTCCGGTGATGAATCTTCACTTTATGTATCAAATGCCTAAAAATAAAAAGGGTTCCAAAACCTTGGAACCCTTACTGTCATTGAGTGGTCGCGCAGGGATTCAAACCCCGAGTCTTCTGATCCGTAGTCAGATGCTT
>CANNQU010000110.1 GCA_947507965.1 Bacteroidota bacterium | reverse complement strand
CGTTAGCATCAAAATACGTCAATGGTAACTTGTTCATGGACCTAGGATCTGCGAAAGGAGGGCTTCAGAATAGGAATGACGAAACAGCATTGATACGGTCTTTGCGGATCATTTTATTTTCGCCAGCACATCAAATACTGAAATACCCGATTGGGTTACTTGGTTTTTGAATGCCCTTTCCTAAATTTCCAAGTCAAAAATTATTTTAGTTTCTTTGCATTGAAAATTTGCTCAACTACTACACGATATTAAGGGTTCCGGAAAATGCCACTTCTGAAGAAATAAAATCAGCCTATCGCGCATTGGCAAAGGAATATCATCCTGATGTAAACCCCAATAATACGATTTCAGAAGAATACTTTAAAAAAGTAAACGAGGCCTATGGGGTTTTAAGTGATCCCATAAAACGAAATTGGTACACGTTGCTACGCAAAGGCAATTTTGTTTTTCAAAGCACCGACTCTCGAAAATACGGTACAAGGCATCGATATACGGAAGCCGAACTCACTAAAAACAAGGAAACACGAACGAAGCCATCCTCAACTCCTTATTGGCTAAAGCAGATGGTTCTTTTATTAACGATAGCGTGGATGTTGCTCATCATCTTTAATAATTGGTTTACCTCCTATGAGGGTGATGAATTAGCAAAAATGGCGTTGTCGTATTTGCTCTTTATCGTGGCAATATATTTCTATATCAATAATTTGTATAATAAATGGCGTACGGTAGAAACCGCTTTCAACCCGGAAAATAGATCCTTGAGTTATTTCTTACTTTTGTTTTTTCTGACGATTCCTGCTTTCTTTGCTATCGGTTATGTACGAAAGGAGGTACATTTAAAATTTTATTCGAAGGTGGTAGAAGCACGCGTTATGGAGTATGAACATAGAGCCCCCGATGAATGGGTAAGTATCGTATTTTTTGATGAAAAAAATTTAGCGTATAAAAAAGATTTTAGTTTTACGAAGCCCAAGGCATTGAACTTATCCAACTTTAAGATTTTGGTAAAATACGCTACCGGGGAGCCGCGGATGACACAATTTCATATTCAATTGTTAGGACACGACACCATCTACCAAAAGGAAATGGATGAAATAAATAGAAACAATCATTATTTTAATATTTAAACCATTAACAAATTTAATCATGGAAGCACTTGGAATTGGAAGTAGAGTAAAGCACAGCAATTACGGACACGGTGTGGTAATCAATGTAAAACCATTATCGTATTTAATTACCTTCATTGACTTTGGCACCAAAGAATACAAAAAGGAAGATGCCTCTATTGAAGTTGTGGACGCCGTGGAACCGGATACCGATATGGTGAGCCTATTTGATGTAGAACGTACCCTCATCCATATATTCAAAAAATATTGTGATTATCCCGAGACCGTGGAGTTAGGTAAAAAGTGGGTAGGTGGTAAAATGATTTTAAAGCCGGGAGAAAGCAATTTGGCTTCTAAAGAAATTCCTATCGAGCAGCTTTTTCATAAAATTGTGATGATACGCGACCGTATGCGAACATTGGAACAACGTATCAATGCCAACACCGCTTTAGACGACCAAGAGAAAGTTAATTTACAACAATATATTACGCGTTGCTATGGCTCACTCACTACGTTCAACGTATTATTTAAATTCGAGCACGATCAATTTTCGGGTGAAAAAGGCAAGGAATAAAATGCAGTACATTAATGGTGTCGAGTGCGGTGCTATACTTCGCATCAGAATGCAGAAGGGCATTTTGCGAAAGATTGGGCATTTGCAAATGCCCCGTGGTGTCTGCTCGCTTTAAATGATACTCTTTGCCTCCTATTAACAGATGCCACGGAGTGCCTGCCTACGCTTTAACCATTACGCGCACTCCTCTGCATGACGAATAGAGGCAAAGAGGCAAGACCTCGACGTGGCCATTAGCAGGTATAGGGCACCATTTTATGATTGCAGGACAAATTGGTGCTATCGGTGGTGTGTTTTACGTAATTGAAGCGATGGAAACAAAAGGCAACTCAATAGAAACAACTCTTACAAGATCAAAAAAAGCAAGAAAATAGCACCTAATTTCTCACGCCACCGAGAAGCGAAGTAATCTGCCGGGCACTTTCCAAATTATTGAAATGTTGCTCGAAGAATAGCTTGCGCTTGGCAATATCCGATGCTATAATTTCTTTGTCGAAAAGTCGATTTAGTGCCCCAATCATACTTAGGGCATCAGTACTTACCGTACATAATTCTTGCAGTCCGGTATTAGCAATCATTGGGGTATTCACCACGCAATGGCGACCTAAGAACAACGAATTAATAAGCTTTAATTTGATACCCGTAGCCTGGAAGGTGGGAAGAACATTAATTTGCGCTTGCGTTATCAGTTGATGGATGGATTCAATGGAAGTACTTTCTATTAAGGTAATATGTTCCTGTTTCTTCACCATCTGTTTAAGTAAAGTGGATGGATTATTTCCGGCAATAACACAAGGAATGGTAAGCTTACTAAATATCTCATTTACCAGATAGAGGGCGGCTTCATCATTCTCTCCTACCTCAAGATTTCCATGATATAAAATGAATTTTCCCTTTCCCGGCAACATCTCCACGCCATTGTTTGGATGAAAAGCGGGAAGGTATATTACATTCTCAAACTTGCTCTCTAAATATTTTTTGTCATTGGGCGAGATGGATAATAAACAGTTGGCATGCTTCAAGGTGAACTCAAAATTGCTCAGTCTTTTACTTTCCAAATTGAAAAAATACTTTTTAGCAACATTGCGTTCTACCTTAGCCAGGTTGGTATAATAGTGGTGTTCGATATTATGCATACGAACCATTTTAAAGCGCTTAACCAACGCAGGATTGGTAAGATGGCAGCAAGAGTGAAGTCCTTCAAATAAAATAGGGAAGTCGTCGAGTATTAAATTATTTAATAATCGACGCGTATTTCGGGTGCGTACAATATAGGGAACGCTGCCGAAATAGGGATTACTAAACCGTTCCCGTTTATAATAGTTAACACTGGCACAAATTTCATTTAACTGCTCTGCTTCCTGCCTTCCGTACTTATAACAATGCAAATGCACCTTGATACCTAAATCAAACAGTGCCTTAATTTTATAATACACGTCAATCACCCCACCGTAACTTGGAGGAAACGGCACATCAAAAGAAATGATATGAATTTGCTTATCGTAATTTGGCATAAAATTCCAACAATTTACGCTCTTCGTTCTGCCAGCAGTAATATTTAGATGCAATTAAGCAATTTTGTTTCAAATTATTATAAAGTTCTTCATCATTAAGTAATTTATTAATGTCATTTATCAGTAAAACCTCCTCACAAGTACTTAAAACACTTATTTTAAACTTCTCATTAATCATACGATATTCAGGAAAATCATTCGTCACCGAAGGTAATCCAGCATGCATATAATCGAAGCATTTATTATTGAGGGAATAAAAATAGCTTAAACCGGCCTGTTCGGAAACATTGATTCCAATGGTTGCCTGCCGTGTTATGCTAGCCAATTCATCGGGTTGGATAAGACCTTTAAAAATTATTTTGTTGTTTAACCCACATTCGTTCACTTGTTTTTTCAGTTTCTCCGTTAAATCCCCATCTCCAACGATCCATAAAACGGCTTTTATTTCTCGCATGGCATAAATCAATTGTTCGAGACCTCTTGAGGCATTGAGGGCGCCTTGATACAGAAGAATTTTTTTAGAGAAATTATTCTCCAAAGGATGCTCCTGTAATTCAGGAGCATTATATATTACTTCGAAATTGCTTTTGTATTTCTTGAAAAACAATTGAGCAATGGAATTATTCACCGTATAGGCATTTTTTATTCGAGGTACCAGCCGTTGTTCGAGGAACTCCCAGAAGGCTTGAACCCTTTTTCTTTGTATCACTTCAGGCACTTGAGTGAAATACTCATGGGCGTCATAAACCTGTTTCGTGCCTTTCAATTGACGGCTGCAATAACCCGGTAAAATGGTATCCAAATCGATGCTACATACCACGTCATGCGAATGAAACAGAAGAAAGAAAAACAAACGAATAGTATACTCCAAATAGAAAAGTTTGCCTTTATTAATAAAACATCGTAATCTTTTCTGTTGATAGTTACGATGCATTAATTCTTTACTGTTTTTCAAGGCTCTTCCCACCAGTAAAATGTCGTAACCATTTTCCGCCAACGAATTACATATCCTATGCATCCTTTGGTCGTAGGTGAGATCGTTGGTTACGGTGAAGATTATTTTCAATTTCGAACAGTATAATAGAAAAATCGAATGGTATTTATTTCAATGCTTGTAATCGTTCGGCTGCTTTAGGGTAAATGCGATCAATTAACAAACATTCTTGATACGCTTGAATGGCTTTCTTTCTTTCGTTATTATTTTCATAACAGAAGCCCAGGTTATACCAAGCCCCTGCATTATCCACATTCATTTTAGTGACTAATTTAAACCCTTCGATGGCTTGTTGCCATTGATGTTGTTCCATATTGATGAACGCGATATTGAAATAACCGTTGATGAAATTGGGGTTAATCTCCAGAATTCGTTTATAGTCGGCACCCGAACTGTCATACCGATGTTGCATTTGATAATGATAAGCTCTATGATATAACGCTTCTATACTTTGGGGCTGCATACGAATGGCTGCATTATAGTATTCGAGAGCAATTTTAGGACTTTTCAGGTCATATAATTCTCCCAATTGAATATAGGCGTCAAAATAGTTTTGATTAATAACAAGGGTCTTTTGAAACATGGCAACGGCTAAATCGAGATGATCCGTTAATTTGTTCATCTCTCTGAAATTTAATCCCTTGTAAAAAAAGCATTCTTCACATTCAGGCTGTAGCTTGATGGCTTCGTCGTAATTTTGCAACGATTTCACATGTTCCTTCACGATATAATAAAGCCTTCCAAGTTTTAAATAGGCCTTCACATTTTCTTTGTCGAGGGTGATGGCTCGTTCATAAGAAAGTGCCGCTATTTTCGTTTTATTTACGGCAAAACATACTTCACCGAGTAAGAAATAATAGTTGCTGTTGGTGGTGTCGATACTTGTTGCATTATTTACATCAGCTAAGGCTTTAAGAAATAGCTTTTTATTAAATAGGTATTCTCCTCTTTTATAAAGTACGTCAGCCTTCGTACTGTCTTCCTTTAATTCGTCGCACCACATAAGATAATTGGCGGTGTCGGCCGGTAGATGGCTATAGGTATTTTTCTTTGTAAAATAATTGCAATGCGTAAAAGCAACCGCAAAAGCACTTATAATTAAAATATTTCTTATCCGATTAAAGGTCATATTATTCGCCATTAACTATATATTTTTCCAGATGATGTTACCATTAGAGTCGAGATATCCTTGGGTACCGTTGCGTTTGGTAAAGAAAGAGAATCCATTAACAAAATCGGTAAGGGTTAAAAAATTATAATCGTAAGCAATATTACCCTTTGTATCTATAAAATACGCTCTACCACCAGGTGCATTAACAACAGCAAAACCGGCATGAAAACTAGAGGCATGACACCCGGAATCTAAACGAATGGCAGTAACCCCCGAAACATCGATAAAATATTCACTCGCATGGCTTTTCACCAGAGCCAATCCTTCCGAAAAATCGGATGCCCCATCATAGATAGCCGGAATAATGAAATCGCCATTCCCACCGATATAGCCATACACTCTGCGTTTGATGGTTTTCCTGGCATTTTTCTCCTCTATTTCGGTAGACGCCGCAGCGCGATGATTACTAAATTTAGAGGCATTAAAATAAATCATTTGGGTAATTTGTTGCCCTGAACTATTGATATAGCCCCATCGTTGCAACGAATCTTTTCCCAGTGCCACAGCACATAAGCCTTCGCCGTAAGAGCCAACATCGGCATATTTAGCGCGTACCACTTCGGTGAAATTTTTATTGATGAAAGCCCATCCGGATAGCTTGTTAATGGCAGCAAAGCCGGAACTGAAACTCTTAGCATAACTACAATTCAATGGTGGCGATAATATCATACCATTGATATCGACATAACCCCAGGATAAATTTAATGCATCTACAAAAAAACGCACCACGGCAAATCCGTTGCTATAGGGTTGAGCCTCAATATATTTCCAATTGCCATAAAGGTTTCCTTTCACATCGATGAAGCTATATAGATATTCGCCATTGACGGTGAGTGCCACGAGGCCACGTTCCTCCGTAAACGCGTAAGCCAGATCGTATTGATAGGGCAAAATTTGCACTCCGGTGCTGTCAATATAGCCCCATTTCCCATTATCGTTTACCACAGGCAATAAAAAATCAGCCTTCGAAAATGCGAAGAAAGGCATTAAAATAAGGAGTTTAAGGATGAAGTTTCTTTTCATGAGAACGAGACAAAGATACATTAAGATTTTTTTTTGAATGAAAACTTTTATGATTCAGTGTGAATTCGTACTTTTGCAACGGAGAGTTGGCAGAGTGGTCGATTGCGGCAGTCTTGAAAACTGTTGACTGTTACAGGTCCGCGGGTTCGAATCCCCCACTCTCCGCCAATTAAAGTGTTAAAGCCTTGTTAGACAGCAGTTTAACAAGGCTTTTTCTTTTGGGGCAAGACGCTTTGATGTTTTGGGGCAAGAAGATCTTTGATTACAGTTCGTTTTTTCATTAAATAGGAACGAGAAGTTTTATTGAATTCCCAACTGATCTGTTCGATAAAAACAGATTTTCCTCAAGT
>CANNQU010000109.1 GCA_947507965.1 Bacteroidota bacterium | reverse complement strand
TTGGATTCCAAGGGTTCACAACATTATATAATTCAGAGTGGCGACTCAACCTTTCAGAAGATACTTTATCAAAACGACGAAAAGCTACTTTTATTCGATCGATTTCTACAAACCACGGACACCCTAGCCATAGAAAGAAATTTCAAACTACAAAACGTCTTCGATGTGGATGGCAAAAATTCGTTTATCGTAGTAAGTAATGGATTCAAGAGTAAGATCATTTCTTCCAGAAAAAAAATAGTGGCGAGTAACATTGAAGGTGATATCATCGCCATCGTGGCGGATGAAATCCCGAATCAGTTCTTCGTTGTTACCTTCGATCAGTTAAAAAGGGTGAATTTGTATAAGATTTCATTGTAATATTTGTTTTGGACTGATAATGCTATTAAATTCGCTTTCGTCCTACCTAATTATTCGTCAATTCATGCAGTTTTACAAAAAAATAGCCATCATCACGTCCAGTGTAATTATAGGTCTCGGTGGGTCGGCATTCATTGCCGATCAATATTTTGAGATAAGTAAGAATTTAGATATTTTTTCGACCGCCTACAAGGAGGTGAACACCTACTATGTTGATGAAATTGAACCGGGAAAATTAATTAGAAGCGGTATCGATGGCATGCTTAACTCTTTGGATCCTTACACCAATTTTTACAGTGAAGCAGAGGTAGAGGACGCTCGTTTCTTAACTACCGGCGAATATGGCGGTATCGGCGCTTCCGTAGTACAGCATGGGGAATACGTGATGATAACAGAACCCTATGACGGCTCACCTGCACAAAAGGTAGACTTACGAAGTGGCGACATTATAATAGAAGTTGATGGTAAAACCACGAGAAATAAAATCAGCAATGAGATTAGTAAAATGTTGAAAGGGCAGGCAGGAACCGAAGTAATATTAAAAATAAAACGAGATGAGGAGGTGATGACAAAAAAAATAAAACGGGAAGACATCAAACTTCTTAACGTACCTTTTTATGGAATGATTGAAGATCATATTGCCTATATAAAACAAACAGGATTTACTAATGATGCCGGAAAAGAAGTTCGTGATGCTCTCGAAATTTTGAAGAAAACAGGAAATGTTAAAGGGGTAATCCTTGATTTGAGAGGCAATCCGGGGGGACTCTTACATGAAGCTGTAAATGTGGTGAATTGCTTTGTTGATAGAGGCCAATTGGTAGTTAACACACGTGGAAAAGTAAAAGAATGGGATAAGGAATACCGCACTTTAAATGCCGGTTTAGATTTAGAGGTACCGCTAGCCGTTCTAACCAATCGTGGTTCTGCTTCAGCTTCAGAAATTGTTGCTGGCACAATACAAGATTTGGACCGGGGAATAATTATTGGGCAACGTAGTTTTGGGAAAGGTTTAGTTCAAAATACACGGCCTTTAACCTATAACACGCAGATGAAAATTACCATAGCAAAATACTATACTCCCAGTGGAAGATGTATTCAGGCACTCGATTATACGCACCGAAATGAAGATGGAAGCGTAGGCAAATTACCCGACTCACTTACCCATGAATTTAAAACCAAAGGGGGTAGAGTCGTACGAGATGGGGGTGGAATAAATCCAGATATCCCAATTACATTAGCAAAGATGAGTAACATTGCAAAAAGCCTTTATGAGAAAAACATTCTTTTCGAATTTGCTAATAAATATCGTAACACGCATAACCATATTGTTTCAACGAGTGAATTTAAACTGAGCGACGGGGAATGGCAAGATTTTATTACTTTTATTGCCAATAAAGACTATCAATATACTACTGAAACAGAGCAAGAACTGGAGCATTTGAAAGAGAAAGCAGAAGGGGAAAAATATTTTGATGCAATTAAATCGGATTATGATGACGTGAAGAAAAAACTATCTCACGATAAAAAAGCAGATCTGGATAAAGCAAAAAATGAAATCGTGGAGCTATTAGAATTGGAAATAACCAAACGCTATTATTACCAGAAAGCCAGCATTGAGAGCACTTTTGACGATGACACGGACATAAGAGCCGCAATCGACCTATTGAATGACCAGGTACGATACAAAAATTTATTGCAGGCTAAAAAACAATAGATACTATTGAGCCTTGGCAAAGGTTGGAAATTTAATGCGAAGCATCTCAAAGCCAGCAAAGAAAGCCCCACTAAAAAACAAATCACTTACGAGAGAGGTACGAAAAAACGGAAGGGCTTCAGTGTAATTAATTATAAATCCCGTTAAATCCTGAGTTTTATATGGAGATCCAAACCAGCATACAAAATTGGTTATAATATAAAACAAAAGGGAAGAAAGAAGTGTTATTGCTACTACCTTAACGGGCTTTACATTATTATTTAATACAAAGCCAAGAAAAATGATGATGGCATACGATATATAAACGCCCACCAATTCGGTACCCCCACCTAAAATAATATCACTAATGAATAAAATGGAGGTAGGAATAATAAATGCCATCCATCGCCGAGTGAAGTAGGCACTTCCCATAAGGCATAGGGCTGTTACAGGTGCAAAATTGGGAGGAAACACACGAAGAATTCGAAGTGACGCAACCAATAAAATAAAACCAATGATGGTTATCGAGGCGGAATTAAATCTTTTCATATTTACCATGCGAAAGTAAATGATTGAGGTGATAAATTAAAAATAATTATTTGAAAACTTAAACACCACTCATTTTAAACAAGGCCCCTTCTTTCAATGAATAATCTGAGGCGAAAAGTTTATCTATATTAAAGTTATTTAACACATAATCGATGAGCATAAAACTCATCACAATCATCTCACCTCGATAAGGGATTAATCCTTTGAAATTCATTCTATCAAGATGAGTAGACTTTAGAATTAGGTCATGAATGAACTTATAATCGGCAATAGAAACGGCACAGCTGGTAGTAAAGTGAAGTTTTTTATTGAGATTTTCTTCTATCATTTCTACCAAGCTTTCAAATGACCCCGCCGAACCAATGAGCGTTTTAACCGGATATTGATTTAATGCATTTTTTAAGGGTACTAATTCAAAGTCGAGGTAACGTAATAGCGATTCTTGCTCCATTAAAGAAATGGGGTCGGTGGTGTGATACATCTCCAATAGACGTGCAGCGCCGAGCAGGAAACTGTGTTTCCAAAATATTTGATCCTTGTTGGCGATAATAAATTCCACGCTTCCTCCTCCAATATCCATCACCAGTATTTTTTCATCCGTGAGAACAAGCGTATGCTTCACCCCATTAAAAATAAGATCGGCCTCCTCTTCGCCACTAATCACATTAATTTCGATACCGGTTTGTTTTTTAACCTCTGCTACAAATTCATCCCCATTTTCAGCTCCACGAATGGCAGAAGTAGCAAAGGCAAAAACTTTTGAGGTGCCATATTCCGTAATAATTGACTTAAATTGCAGCAAAGCATCGATACCACGAATAAAGGCAGCGGGTGTTATTGTTTTATTATTTATGCCTCCTTCCCCGAGTTTTACTGGAATCTGCAATTTAAACACCTCCTCTACCTCATTATTACCGACAACTTTTGCCAATAACAGATGAAACGTGTTGGTACCTAAATCAATAACAGCGTGCAATGGTTAATAATTTTAAAATGATGTGTGATGATTTGAGAAAGTAGGAACTGCTTTTACTTTAAAATATTCCTCATCTTTTACTCTAACCATTGCCTTTTTTGTAATCGGCAAGAAATTTCTCCAATCCAATATCGGTGAGGGGGTGTTTGAGCAACGCCAAAATAGAGTCGAGTGGGCTTGTAATAACATCGGCACCAACCTCAGCACATTTCACAATATGAACAGGATTACGAATGGATGCAGCTAACACTTGTGTATCGTAGCATTGCACATCGAAGATGTGTACTATTTGCTCAATGAGTTGAATTCCGTCGTAGCTAATATCATCAAGGCGTCCTAAAAAAGGAGAGATATACGTTGCTCCTGCTTTGGCCGCTAAGATGGCTTGCCCTGCACTAAACACGAGGGTGCAATTGGTCTTAATTCCTTTGCTACTGAAATATTTTATCGCTTTTATTCCATCTTTTATCATGGGCACCTTCACCACAATGTTTTTATGCAAGGCCGCAAGCATCTCCCCTTCACGCACAATCCCTTCGAAGTCGGTACTTATAACTTCTGCACTTACATCCCCATCAACCAAATTACAGATGGCAATATAATGCTTGATGATATTTTCTGCCCCTGTTATCCCTTCCTTGGCCATCAGGCTGGGATTTGTAGTTACCCCATCTAAAACACCCAAATCATGGGCTTCTTTTATCTGGTTAAGATTGGCTGTATCAATAAAAAACTTCATAACAAATAGGTTTAAAAATAAAGTGCAAAATTCAATTATTTAAGACGTTTCCAGGCAATAAGTTATTCACAGAATTCATGTCTTAGCCCATTTTAAAGATAGGATGTGGCCGCTAGTAACATTGCTTCTTGCTTAGATGAGGTCTTCCGCTGCTTCTTTTTAAAGGATCAATAACTTTTCCCCAATTGATACCCAAGGTTCTTTTATTGATAATTTAATCTTAATTTCGCGCTCCAATAATGAAAATTCTCTCAAAACTTCCGGCATTGTTGGTTTTAGCTGATGGTACGGTTTACAAAGGGTCGGCAATAGGCAAAATAGGAACAACCACCGGTGAACTTTGCTTTAATACTGGACTTACTGGCTATCAAGAAGTTTTTACCGATCCGAGTTATTACCAACAGATTTTAATTACCACGAATGTTCATATAGGTAATTATGGCACCCTCAACGCAGATGTTGAGAGCGATAGCATAAAAATTTCCGGGCTCGTATGTAAAAGTTTCAGCGACGTTTTCAGTCGCCACGATTCAACCGTTTCTTTACAAAACTATTTTATTGAGAATAATCTTACCGGCATTGCCGATTTAGACACTCGTGAACTAGTGCGTCATATTCGAGATAAAGGAGCCATGAATGCCATTATCTCCTCCGAAATTTTAGACGTTGAAACCCTTCAGAACAAGCTGATAGCAGTGCCATCCATGGGGGGATTAGAGTTAAGTTCGAAAGTAAGCACCGAAGAATCCTACCTAAGCGGTAATGAAAATGCCGCCTATCGTGTGGCATTGATTGATTATGGCGTGAAGAACAACATCGTACGATGCCTGGTGAGCCGTAACTGTTTGGTAAAGGTATTTCCGGCTAAAACGCCAGTTGCGGAAATGCTAAAATTTAACCCCGATGGTTTTATGTTAAGCAACGGGCCAGGCGACCCTTCCGCCATGGATTATGCAATAAAAATTGTAAAAGAACTTTTAGAACTTGATAAGCCCATTTTCGGAATTTGTTTGGGGCATCAATTATTGGCTCAGGCATGTGGTATTAATACCTATAAGATGCATTGTGGGCATCGGGGGCTTAATCATCCTATATTAAATTTACAAACTGGGTTAAGCGAAATTACGAGCCAGAATCATGGGTTTAGTGTCGTTACCGAAGATGTTAAAAACTCTGATAAGGTAACACTAACCCATATTAACCTGAATGACAATACCATTGAAGGCATTCGAGTAAACAATAAAAAGGCCTTCAGTGTTCAATACCATCCCGAGGCTTTTCCTGGCCCTCATGATAGCCGCTACTTGTTTGATGATTTCATTGCATTGATGTCCTAAAGCCCTGTCAAAGTTCTGTTCACAACTTTATTTTTAGGTTATTGGGAAAGGTTTAATTTGCCATTAAACCTTTAAATATTTAATCTATCATGAAACGTATTCTTCTTTTTATCGCAGCATTATCGATGATTTTAACCACCATTGCTCAGGATAACAAACCCGCTCCTGGCAAAATCGGACTCGGTTTTAGCCTTTCGAATGGATTGGGCAATCGTATTAGCTTTAGTAAAATGCTCAATGGTGGTTTGGAGGCAGGATTGCAGTTAGGCATTAACCAAACCAACACCAAGAGTGCTCAAACCGACTCCGTAACCGTAGCCACCGATTCGGGCTCGAAGCGTGGGTTGCAAACCGTTTCCTCTACCAATAACAGTATGAGTATTACACTCATCCCATTTATTCTAAAACATGCTGAATTGGCAACTAATCTTGATGCATTTGTTGGACTTCAACTTCCCATAATATTTGGATCTGGAAGCAAATCAACATCCAATACCAAAACATTTTTAACCGATTTCTCAAGAGAAGTTAATGGCATAACGAAGCAACCTAGTACTTATTCCTTCGGAGTTAATTTGGTTTTCGGCTGTCAATGGTTCTTCTATGAGAATTTAGGAATGGGGGCAATTTGTGGTTTAGGATTTAGTTCTTCTGGGTCGAAAGGAGATATTGACTTCACACAAACAACCAGCAACTCTGGAAGCCTTAACCCGAGCACGACAAACTCCACGATAAACACCCTCTCCATAAGAGATAACAAGAGCAGTAGTTTATCTACCTTTAATAACACCTTAGGTCTTTTCCTTAGCTATTATTTCTAGATCGCAACGATAGGCAATTCCATCACCAATAAAAACCCCGTTGGATATAAAAAACTGATGGGGTTTTTATGTTATTGAGCTTGAAAGATTAAATTAATGAAGGGGGACAAAAAAGAGGGAACCAGTCCCTCTTTAATGAATAAAAACTTATGAAAAAAACAGTGTTAAACATTGCTGTTTAACGTTACAAATATACAAAAAATAATATTGGATTAACAATTTTGTTTTTTATTTTATTTAAGAAGATAATGGATGGCATTCCCAGGAACGAACAGTAGCCTCCCTTGTTGACTCTTTATGGTTTAAAAAATCGCCCAATATAACTCCCAT
>CANNQU010000108.1 GCA_947507965.1 Bacteroidota bacterium | reverse complement strand
AATAAGATACCCATTACTAAATTCAATACTACCGCTAAATAACAAACTGAGCATCAACGGTGACGATTTTTTTACCAAACTTTTTGCGAGCGCTTTCTCGTATCGAGCAATGGAGTATCGTTTTAAAATAAAAAAGAGATATATTAATTTCGCAATGGAAAGCAGGAAGAGCGCGTGCACGACTACAAAAAGGTCCAATTTAAATAGAGCGGGCAAAATATTGCAGAGAATTTGAAGAATAAAAATGATAGCCGCATAAATAATAACATGGAGATAGCGATTCTCTAATATTAAAATAAATTCGGTTAAATAGGTGGTGGCATTTACTATGGTATAAAAAGCATAATGCTGCAAAAGTTGTTGATTGGGTAATGTTCTATCGGTGTAGGCATACCCCATCATCGCCAGGCCGGCTAGCAACGAGAGCAGACAAATAACCAAAAAGGCATTAAAATAAATTTTCTTGCCATGAATGGCACGCATAGGAAAGAGGGTGTTATTAATACCTGACAACCAAAACGAATAGAAGGTGGATCCATATAAGAACAGCGTTTCATAAGCACTTACATCATTTACTGTTTGCAGGAAATTACTCATCAACACACTGTTTAAAAACAAGGTGCTGTAGCGCATGAGCTGGAAGAGCTGTAAACTACTAAGTTGTGTTAATTTAAAGTTGTTAAGATTAGGCCGTTGCATTCTCGCTCCAAAATTAATTACATTTGCAAACATATTTCTTTAATCATGAAAATAAAATTTTTGCTTGCTTTAATAATAATAAGCTTTGTCGCTACTAGTTTTATCTACCTAAGGAAAGCGGATCCAAATAAAGCTTCACAGGAAATTAAATTAACCCTTTGCGAGGAGTCTACCGCTTTCCCAAAGGCTCAGCTCGCCAAGTTTAATTTTGCCGTTGAAGGCGACAGCGTTGCTTTTAATTACGAATTAAAAGATTATGTGCTGGGGTCGCAAACGCCCGACGCCTCATCGAAAGGTTGTGCCAACAGTGCCAAAGGCCAGCATATCCATTTAATATTAAACAATCTGCCGTATGAGGCATGGTACCTCTCTTCCTTTAAAAAGAAACTGGCAGAAGGACATTATGTTGCATTATCCTTTTTATCACGTAGCTACCATGAAAGTATTAAGAAGCCTGAAGCTTTTGTGGTAAAACAATTTAATGTAGGTAAAAATGCGGGTACGGTGAAGGATGATATCAATTTGAAACAGCCACTCTTGTTCTATAGTAGGCCTAAAGGGGAGTATGTAGGAAACGACACAAAAAAAATCTTACTTGATTTTTATGTCGTGAATACGGCTTTGAAACCAAATGGAAATAAAGTTAGAGCTACCATAAATGGTAAAGAATTTATGATCGACCAATGGAAGCCCTATTATATTGAAGGCTTGCCTATGGGCGAGAATACGATTAAATTGGAGTTGTTGGACAAGATGAATAAGCCCGCCGGAACAGTTGCTATGTTTCAATCGATAGAACGTAAGATCGTACTTAAAGAGAAATAGAATTTACTCTAACTCCCAGGCGCTTTTACGCTTTTCCTTGATATACCTTTTTAGGTTAAGCCAGAAGAAAAATATTAAATTTAAAATTAATGGTGAAGTGGCTGTGATGAATGCAGCATACAGGAAAAATAATCGCACCCTGGAGGAAGCAACACCCACTACTTCACCTAGGGTAGTAAAAAATTGAAAAGCATTTTTTTCAATCCACAATTTTAGCAGGAGTAACATAATCTCACGAAAATAATAAAATTATTAGGTATATGCAAGCCCAAGAAATGCTTCTATGGTGTGAGTTTGTGAGAATATGACTATTATTCTATTCTCCCAAAGGGATATTTCGCATCCAAAATGAGGGGTTAAGTTTGTCTAGGTTAAGTAATACCGTGATGGTTTGCAGATAGCGATAACTATTTACCGCTATGGCCTCATTAATAACATTCGACTGGGCAAAGCGAAACGACTTGTTTACCTCCGTTTGTTTGTTTCCGGCTACTTCAAACGAATGCGTTATGGCTAAAGGGAAATTAATTTCTATGATATCATCCAACAGAACCAGAGATATTCCTGAGGTATAAAAAAACTTTATCCCATGATCTGTATATATGCCGTTATACGTTCCAAAGTCGAGATATGGCCGTATTAAATTGGTAAAGGCTAAATGGGAGCGAAGACGCATGGTTGCGCCCAATTTTGAAGTGCTGAATGACATAATATTACTACGCACGCCTCCCTGCTCATCTAAAATTTGTGTGCTTTGTAATCCAGGGTCACGGTTTAAGCTAGTGTTCCAATACTTGTAATCAAATAACGGGTTTTCATCCGCTAATGCAAAATTATAGTAGCCTGAATTGTCCTTACCACTGTAAAAAGTACGGCCAACAAATAAATCGATGGTGAGTTTCTTTTTGGGGTTGTCGTAGCTTAATTTATACTGTGCCTTTAGCCCAAGTTTAAAATAATCGTTCGTCTTGTCCTTGACGTTTTTCTCCATCCAAAGATTGATCATATAAGGGTTAAGGAGTGTTTTACGCTCCATACGATACTGAAAATTTAGATACGCATTGGAACCGTTTTGAAACGATGAATCGGAAGTCAATGCTCGTGTTTTCGAAATCTGTGTGTAATCTATGCGCAGAAAACGTAGGGTACGGCTTGCATTGGATGGAGGGGTGAAGTTAACTTGTATAAAAGGCTGTAAGCGAGTGTAAACGCCCGAAATATAAGATTGAATAGGTAGGAAAGCATAGATTGGACTGTCGGCATAAACTTGCCCATCGGCTAAAATATGTGAATTGAATTTTGCATTCTTCACCCCGATATTCAAGGTGTTTACTTTTTTGCCTCTGGGCATTACGGTAAAACTGAAATTTGCATAGCCATTCAAATTCTTTTTTTCGGCAGAATATAAAGGCACGATTACATATTCCATCTTTTTACGTATGATGGTGCTGTTAAATAAAGCAATGCCGAACATTTGTTTGTTAAATTTATTATAAGCCATTATGGGTGTAATAAATATTGTGCGGTGATATTTATTTTCCAAGCCTATACCCAGGCGCAGTTGAGGTAGCCAGCCCCGATGAATTGTTTTAGTTAAGAAATAGGTGTTATTATTCATATTGGTTTCTACATAATACGATGAGTCATTAAGTTCTACTTTGGTGTAATGCAAATTATGAACATGAATGGTGGTATCGTTTTCAAAAGGCTCTATCCAGATGGTATGGGTGAGAAATTCATTCGTTAAACGCATTGGGACGGCAATGGCTTTTCCACTTTTATTTCTTAGGTGGATTTCAAGTTCTTGGTTTTTATCTTCTTTTATTATTTTACGAATCGCTAGATCATAGTTTTGTGTTTCGGTGAGCATGCCATCAAAAAACCAATCTAAGTTTTTTTCGGAAACCAATACAAAGCTCTTCTTCATATCTCCTGGCAGGGGATGCCTGTGATGCCAAAGAGCATAATAATTTTTCATGCAGGAATCGAATAATTCCTGGCCTAAATACTTTTTGAGGTAGTTGAAATTTAATGCCGTTCGGTAATAGATGAGCGCGGCATAGTTGGTGCCACTATATTCGTTTGCAGGTAAATTAAGCGGTGCATCTTCAGCTCTCGACGAATTAATTTTCCCCAATAACCATACCAGATTCGTGTTATTATACGTGAAGTCGTTGCCCGTAATTCGTTGGATGATTTTGCTTAGCTGGTTCTCTTCTTTTTCCGTACAAATCTGCAATTCATAAAACGTAGTGATTCCTTCATCCATCCAGGCATAACGGCGCTCGTTACTTCCAAGTATTCCATAAAACCAATTATGGGCTACCTCATGAACAACTTCCGCTTCGTGTTGTTGGCCTACGATGGTTACCGTTGGATATTCCATGCCAGCACCGGCTTGCATGGCTCCAGTACATGACTTTACCGTTTGGTAAGGATATTCTCCCACATTTTGGGATAAATACACGATCGCTTTTTCAATATATTTTAATCCTTGATCCGCGTTCCTATAGAGGGTATCGAAAGCATACGCGGTTACTTTTCTTCCGGAAGGTAAATGAATATCTTTAATGGCAACACACCATCGTTTATCGGCAAAAAAGGCAAAGTCATGGATATTGTTTTCGGTGAAATGTAAGGTTTTTGTTTCGTTCTTCTCAAACTCCTCCGGTTGCCTACGATGCGAATTGGCTCTCTCTTTAAGCCAATTTATTTCCGTTTCATCTTGTAAGTTGCCCGTGGCGGCAACTAAATAGTTTTTGGGCAAGGTAATACTTACCTCATAGTTGCCATAATCGCTGTAGAATTCACCTTGGTCAAGATATGGAATCTGATTCCAGCCGTTGATGTCATATACTGCTATTTTTGGAAACCATTGTGATATTTGGTACGATTGCCCCACATGACCCAGACGTGAAAAAGTATAGGGTATCTTCACGTTGAAAGTGGTGGTTATCGTTATTCGTTGGCCTGGAGCTAATGGCTTGGGGAGAATTAGCTTCGCATTATCAGACGATGTGTTGCTATACTGAAGTGGTATCGACAGTGCTTCCGTCTTAAAATTCAGGTTGTTAATGAAACCACGATCTTTTTCTTCTGCCATCCAAAATTTAGTATCCTTCTTCGCTATCTTTTCTTTTGCAAAAGCAGTGGTATTGTTTTTATACGCGTTGGGGTATAAATGAAGGTAAATTTCTTTTAATACGTCAGGTGAGTTGTTTATATATTCAATGGTTTCAAATCCAAACAAATAACTACTATCATCATTTAAAATAACTTCAATTTTATAGTTTGCCTGCTGCTGCCAAAGGGCCTGAACTATTTTCTGCTGTGCAATGGCGAAGCTCGTTAAGAAAATTAAAAGATAGGTAAGAATTACTTTCATATTGTTTGCAAAAATAAGGCTTGCAGAGCATACTTTTATATTTGTACGAACGGTATAGGATGCGTTAATTGTAAAAGGACCAGCTTACCCCAAAGCGTATCGACCTGTTGGGTATGGGGTAATGAGGCGTGATATAAGTGGCCGTGCTAAAGCCTTGAATGCCTTGATTGAAGTGCTCCATCACCACAAAAATTCGTACCCGTTGAATTTGCATAGTAACAAAGCCATCGAGCTGTGGGTAATTTCCAATTTGTTTTATATGCTGAACATAAAACAGATTGACGGATGGCATAAAAGCGGGTGCATCATATTTTGTGAAATAAGATACCGAAACTCCAAGTTGAATATGCAGTGCTTTTTTAAACCATTCATCATCATACATCATCGTGGCTTTAATCAATATTTTCGGAAGTGGCATGACGCTAGCATTCGATGCCTGTTGCCAAATAGCCTGATGTATATAGCGAAATGACTGATAGTGGAAATCCTGCTTCCACTGCATCGAAGAGTAGATTATTGAATTTGAATGAAGTGGCGTGATATTCGAATCGAAATAGGTGTAATGGGCCAAGTTTGAAAATGAAAATAGCAAGGAGTTTTTCTTGGATGTACTAACGAGTTCTACAAACCCCGACGCGGTTCTTGTTTTTTTAAGATTTGGTTTATCCCAATAAAAATGATTGCCGGGGTAATATACTTGCATTAGAGTTGGCGCTTGCACGGCCAATAAAGTGGCAACTCGTAACGAAAAATACTTCCATTTTACAGCGGCTTCGGCTTCCGACAAATTATCGCCTTGCGACAATTCCCGGTAATTATTAAACAGGCAGTAGTCACTTTTAATCCTAAAAGATATCGTCGATGAAAAGGTATGATCATAACTGCCACGAATGAAGCTCTCGTTCATTAATAGGGTTGTATTATAAGAATATATCCAATGCAGCCTATTCTCGTATGCAAAATAGATCAACCCGTTTCTTTTCGGTTTTAAGAGGATGTCAACGATATTCGATAGTGTGTTTTGATGAAGTGTGTCTTTCGTTCGCAACGAATCGAAATAATAATTTTGATATACCCCTCTACTGAAGTTTATGTTATCTTGATAAACCCAAGCGTCTCTTTTAAAAGAAATGCTATGCCCCAATTGAATATTCGCTTCGATGTTACGAATGGTATCGGTAACGAGTGAGTCGCGATGAACGGAATGGGTAACGAGTGTTTGTGTTTCTTTCCCAAAGCGATAAAATTGTCGCACATAATATTGTCTTGACTTATATCGAAACAACGAGGAGTCGGTAATTAACCCGGCTATCTCACGGGAAACCCCGGAAGAGCTTTCGTAACTCGAATCGTTGATGATGCCCCCGTTCAATTGATTGGTAGCACTATTGAAAAAAGAATTTCCAAGTATTTGATATTTATTATTAGCCGAATGAAACCAAACAAAAATTTGTCCACTGCTTGTTTTTGCTTGCGCATTGGTGCTAAAACCGTTACATCTATTATTATTTATTTTGATCCCGATATTAAATAGAGGGCCCCAGTTTTGGGTGTGTAATAAGCTTACCTGTTGCAGTACATCTAAGGTATTACTTGGACGTTGCCCTGTAACATAGGAGGCTAGTGTATAGGGTACACTAGCCTTATAATATCTCGAATTCTGAGTGCTATTAAAATATTCAATCGGGGTATATCTTCCGGTTGAGAAGCCTATGGAATTAGGCTTTGCGTGATACATGAATTGGTAGGGGCTGCCTAGATTTCCTAAATCTTGAGCGAAGAGGAGCGGAGCATAATTTTGAAAATTGCTGAGCGAGGAGTCTTCTTTATCCAATTCTTCACCAAAGAAATTTAATGGCTTTTCTCTGGCACTTTCGGGCGAACCATTTCTTTTTTGCGCATTT
>CANNQU010000107.1 GCA_947507965.1 Bacteroidota bacterium | reverse complement strand
CTCACCGCATACCTAGCCATCTTTAGCATTGTGGTTTTTAATACCGACTTTTCGTTTCTACTTACCCCGTTTAAAAAGCTCTCAACCTCAAGCAAAGATAAAACAAGCGTCCTTACCGACGATAACTTACAAACTACTTCCCAACCTATTGCTCAAGATTATAACACCGGTAACGTGGTTACTTTTAGTCCCGACTCGTTTGAAACAGAGGCTAATTCCTTTAAAGAAAACTTGGATGATATACCTCCATTGGATGCTGACGATATTGGTGATGATGAGGTAGCACAGAGCATCTCATGGTCAAAAAAAACCGTTAAAGTTTTAAAACAAGAACTCACCTTCGAAGTAGAAGATACCACTCAACGGGAGGATGAAGTAGCGGAAATTGTAGAAGAGCGAACCCGTACTACTGCAGAAGAACTGGTGGCAGAATTTGGGTTGTACGACCCTACACTCGATCTGAGCAATTATGTGAAACCCACACTCGATCTTTTAAGCGATTACCCCAACATTAAATCACAGGTAGATGTAAAAGAGCTGGAAGAGAAGAAGAACATGATTTTAGATACGCTGAAGAATTATAATATCGAAATTCAGAGTATCAAAGCAACCATTGGGCCAACCGTTACGCTCTACGAAATTGTGCCTGCTGCAGGCGTTCGAATAGCAAAGATAAAAAACCTGGAAGACGATATTGCGTTGAGCCTTGCCGCCTTAGGCATTCGTATTATCGCGCCCATGCCGGGCAAAGGTACGGTGGGTATTGAGGTGCCCAACGCCCGTCCCGAGATGGTGCCCATGAAAACAGCACTGATGAGCCCCAAATTCCAATCTTCAGAGATGGATTTGCCTATCGTGTTAGGTAAAACAATTACCAATGAAGTATATGTAACCGACCTGGCCAAGATGCCCCATCTGCTGATGGCCGGTGCCACGGGACAAGGGAAATCGGTGGGATTAAATGCACTCATTGTTTCACTGCTCTATAAAAAACATCCGGCCGAATTGAAGTTTGTGATGGTGGATCCGAAGAAGGTGGAGCTGAGTTTATACAAGCATATTGAGAATCATTTTCTCGCCAAACTTCCAGGCGATGCCGATGCCATACTTACTGATACCTCGCTGGTGGTAAACACCTTAAAAAGCTTATGCCTCGAAATGGATCAGCGGTATGAACTCTTGAAGCATGCAGAGGTGCGTAACCTGAAAGAATACAATAAGAAATTTTTAGAGCGCAGGCTCTCACCGGTCGATGGACATCGGTTTCTACCCTATATCGTTTTAATCATCGATGAGCTAGCCGATTTGATGATGACGGCAGGTAAAGAAGTTGAACTCCCCATAGCCCGATTAGCACAACTTGCACGAGCTATTGGCATTCATCTGGTATTGGCTACGCAACGCCCGAGTGTGAATATTATTACGGGTACTATTAAAGCCAATTTTCCGGCACGATTGGCATTCAGGGTAATAAGCAAAATCGATTCACGCACTATCCTAGACTCAGGAGGTGCCGATCAACTCATTGGAAAAGGCGATATGTTGTTTAGCACCGGTAACGATTTAATTAGGTTACAGTGCCCGTTTGTGGATACCCCGGAAGTGGAACGTATCGCTTCTTTCATCGGGCAACAACAAGGCTATGCCCACCCCATGCACCTACCCGAGAATTTTGAAGGAGCAGAAAAAGAAAAAGAAACATTTGACCCTAAGGAGCGCGACGTATTGTTTGAAGATGCAGCGCGTATTATTGTGCAGATGCAGCAAGGCTCTACATCGTTACTGCAACGTCGTATGAATCTTGGATACAACAGAGCCGGCCGACTCATCGATCAGATGGAAGCCTGCGGAATCGTTGGGCCTAACGTTGGCAGTAAAGCCCGCGATGTGCTTATTAAGGACCCCGAAACACTCGATCGAATATTGGAGAATATGATTTAGCCCCAGGCTGTTTATTATTACAACGGTGCACCTAATATCTTAGAAAGAAGGTTTGGCAGAATAAGCGGTATTTCGAACCATCCTTGATCTGGTTCTTACGGATCATTTATTTTCGCCAGCACATCAAATACTGAATAACCCTTTAAGGATAAGCAAAACCTTGACCCGAAAGCATAAAATACAATAACACATATTTTTCGTATTTTTGTAAATTATGCCTATCTATTTAAACACATCTGTTATTGGAGGCGTTTTCGCTAAAGTGTTTTCTATGGATACCAAAGGAGTTTTTTGTACCATGACAGCCCCCACTCCAAAAAGTTTTGAAAAAAGTAAAATTAAAGAGTAATGAAAAAATCAAAAAAAGCAAAATTCGCCGACCATATAATCCGTTTTACAGCAACTCAATTTTGGAGTAATATCCAACAAGTGGCCATCAATGGGAAAGTTAATTGGATCAACCAGATAACGCTGATAGGAGTTTCAACAGGCGAATTTTCTGCTATTAAATGTATCCTGTCGTTTTCTGATAATCGGGATGTGTTGCCTTCATATAGCTCTGCAAATGAAACTATTAAATTGAATTTTCCTTACGATCAGTATTCTGTTATTTTGCATTTTATTCAAACTGCAAACAGAATACATGTACATTATGAAGATTTAGGTCCGGAAAAAATTATTCGTGCAAATTTACATTGTGATGGTAGCCCAATCCTCGGAATCTATTCACCGGAAAGCAATATTAAAGTAAAATCAAAAAAAAGTCGAAAAGGAATTTGACGAGGTAAAAAGCAGTCATGAAATATAGGAAGTAGTTTTCGTTGAATTTCGAGAAACAAATTTTAAACGATGAACAAAATACTTGAAACAGCCAGGCTAAAAAATAAAAGGTATTGAAATTTTTTAAAGCAAAAGCAGTAATTATAATGATAAACCAAATTAAAAATATATCATGAAGACACATTTAAACAGCATTATTATTGGCTTAGCGATAGTTGTATCGGCAATGGCTTTTTCCAATGCATTTAAAAATAGAAATAGAGCAAGTAATTCAATTTCCGTAACCGGACTTGGCAGCAAGGATTTTGTTTCAGACCTTATCGTATGGAATGGGTCGTTTGTCAAAAAAAGTGAAAACTTGAAAGATGCCTATGCTGAACTTGACAAAGACAGGGAAAGCATAAAAAGTTATTTGATTGCAAAGAATGTGAAAGCAGAAAGTATCGTATTTTCTGCTGTTGATATCGAAAAGGAATTTGATGCTGTTTACGATAATGCCGGGAACAAAGTAAAATCAATTTTTACGGGCTACCGACTCAAACAAAATATACAAATTGAATCCATTGAAGTAGATAATATTGAAAGCATTTCAAGACAAGTAAGTGAACTAATCAACTCAGGGATTGAATTTTATTCTAATAATCCACAATATTATTACACGAAACTGGCCGAACTTAAAATAGAGATGATTGCCGAAGCCACCAAAGATGCTAATACTCGCGCTAAAAAAATTGCCGATAACGCAGGAAGTGGAGTAGGAAGGCTAAAAAATGCTGACATGGGCGTTTTTCAAATTGTTGCACAAAATTCCTCTGAAGAATATTCATGGGGAGGCTCATTTAACACAACCTCAAAAAGAAAAACAGCGACGATAACGGTAAAACTCGAATATGAATCAGAATAATTAGTGCAATCGAATAGTATCAACGTACGCTTCTCGCATTTTTTAAAAGCAAGGTTTTTCTCTCCTCAAAAACAACAATAATACAAACCGTCGCACGTCTAATCGCTCTTTTTTAAAACGTCATTAATTCAGTCTTCGATGGTAATTATTTTATCTTCAAATTGAATGACATCACCGGGTTTTAGTTTAGCCCGTTTACGAAATTCAGGTTCACCATTGCGTTTTATATAGCCTTCGGTGATAAGCATACCGGCCTGCCCACCCGACTCGGCTATACCAACTATCTTAAGCAAGGCCATAAGCTCAATGTAGTCTCCTTTTATTTTGTATTTCATGGTGTTGTAAAGATGCAAAAATACACGATTGGATTAGCATTCACAGAATTGTGATGAATCCTAATTCCCCTCTTATGCATTCATTCTGTAAATTCTGATTCCGCTATTGGTATTACTCCCTGTCCACCATCGGCAACCGTTTCATATATTCCACTTCCATACTCACAAAATCATATTCTTCCACCACCTTGCCCCGCAGCTCGTAGCAGCCGTTGCCCATAAACGGGTACTGCCGGGCACTGGGAGGGAAATGCACGGTGTCGATCCAGTGGCCTTCGGTATCAATGAAGGTTCCGAAATACATGCGATCGCCTTTGGAAGTGCGGGTGGGTTTTACGGTAACTAAATAGCCTACAATACGTGCTTTTTTATTGATCAACGATTTTAATTCCTGCGATTTTAATGTCGTAGGTAGTTTATCTTTTAATAGATCAAAAGGCGAGGTTAGCGAAAAACCAAAGAGCTCCATCTCATCGAAAGCAGCATCAATAAATGAATCGGTTAGTTCGGGGAGCTTCCATTTTTTAATGTTTACTTCGAAGAGCTCAACAGCACGATGGTTTGTTTTCAAGGGCTGCATCAGAGCGTGTACTTCCCAGAGCAATTCTTTTTTTTTGCGACCGGTAAACTGAAAGGTGCCGGCACGAATAAGCAAGCGCATCTGCTCAATAGATACCGGCACGCGTTTCACAAAATCATCCAAGCCTTTAAATAAACCGAAGCATGTGCGTTCATCTACAATATGTTCGATGGTTTGTTGCTCGAGTTCGCCAATCATACCTAAACCCAAATAAATATTGTTTCCCTCTATCGTACATAATGAATTACTATTATTTATACACGGAAGAACAATTTTTGCCCCATGCATTCGTGCTTCATGAAGGTATAATTCTTTGCGGTAGAAACCACCTCCGTTGTTTAGGGTAGCTACCATGTATTCCAATGGGTAGTGAGCTTTCAGGTACAGTGCCTGGTAGCTCTCCACGGCATAACTCGCCGAGTGACCTTTGGAGAATGCGAAATTGGCGAAGCTCTCTATCTGGGTCCAGATATTTAAAATGAGATTCTCTTCGTAACCCTTTTTACGGCAGTTCACAAAAAACTTTTCACGTACCAACTCAAACTCGTTTCTCTTTTTAAATTTCCACGACATGCCTCTGCGTAGGTAGTCGGCTTCGGCTAAGCTGAGGCCGGCAAAGAAATGAGCAATCTTAATTACGTCTTCCTGGTACACCATCACCCCATACGTTTCTTGCAGTAAATCATACAACTCCGGGAGCTGCAATCGTGCTTTCTCCCGTAATCGTTCATCGCGATAGCGCACAATATATTCACGCATCATACCACTTTTCGACACTCCCGGGCGGATAATGGAGCTTGCTGCCACCAACCGTAAATAATCGTCAGCTTGTAATTTGGCGAGTAGCATGCGCATGGCAGGCGACTCCACATAAAAGCAACCTATCGTATTTCCTTTGCGTAACAAGGCTTTTACGGCTTCATCTTGTTTAAAGGCAGCTACATTATGAATGTCGATGGTTACATTTTTATTTTCTTGCACGATCGTCACACCATCTTTTATTTTACCCAAGCCACGCTGACTTAAAATATCAAATTTATACAGGCCGATGTCTTCTGCTTCGAGCATGCTAAACTGTGTGGTGGGATAGCCTTTGGGAGGCATGCTCGTAGCCGAATAATAGGCGATGGGCTCTTCTGAAATGATGATACCACTCGAATGAATACTTAAATGACTGGGAAACCCCTGGATAAATTTACTGTAACGTAATACCTGTTTCCCTGCCTCATCTATATCGGGATAGCGGCTGGCCTGCTGCAGACGGTCAATTTCTCCGGGTGGAATTCCAAAAACTTTGCCTAGCTCGCGTATCACCGCGTCATGCTGAAACGTATTGTAAGCGCCCAAAAGGGCAGTATGCTCGGTTCCGAAACGATTAAAAATATAGGCGGTGATATCATCGCGGTCGGTCCACGAAAAATCCATATCGAAGTCGGGTGCATTACTGCGGTGCATGTTAATGAAACGCTCGAAATACAAATCAAGTTCTATCGGATCTACATCGGTGATGCGTAAGATGTAAGCTACGATGCTATTGGCTCCACTGCCACGTCCTACGTAGTAGTAATTTTTGTGTTGAGCATAGCGTATGATATCCCAGTTAATCAAAAAATAGGAAGAGAAATTTAGGCGGGTGATGATATCTAACTCTTTTTCTATTCGTTGCAGCACTTCGGTTGATGGGTTGGGGTAACGATACTTCAAGCCATTTAGGCATTCGCTGCGCAACAACGCCACATCGGTGGCTATCGAGGTAGTGTAATGTTTCAAATTTTTATTGGCCAGCTTGCCATATTCAAAATGGATGGAGCAGTCGTTTAAAATTTGTTGTGTGTTGGCAATGATCTGCGGGTAGGGTGCAAAGGCTTCATGCAGTGCAGTTTTTGCCAGCATTATCTCTGTTCCTTTGGCTTGTTGCTCTCGAGGCAGCTTACTTAGTAAATTGTTGGTGTCGATGGCACGCAGCAGGCGATGGGCGTTAAACTCGCGTTTGCCTAAAAAAGATACGGTGTGCAGCACCACTAACTTTTTGTGCTGATGCCGTACAGGCATGAAGGACAGATTTTGCAACTCTTTTATAGAGATGCCGAGGTATTCATTTTCTTTTAACGCCCAACCGGTATAGGCGTGGAGTGGATAAATAATATATACATGATTAAATGTGGGTGCTGTGGGTTCGAAATTTTTGTTGTGATGTAAGTGTGCCGAAAGATGCTCGTTGAGTTCTTTGAAGCCGAGGTTGTTTCTGGCGATACCAACATATTGTTGTTGGGCCTGATTGCGGAAATCGATACCTATGATGGGTT
>CANNQU010000106.1 GCA_947507965.1 Bacteroidota bacterium | reverse complement strand
CCTTCTTTCTGTGATTCCTGAACGATCGATAATCGCTCTTCAGGTGTGAATTTCCTTTTTAATCTGGTCATATTCCTAAAGTTATTGAAAACAAAATTATTACTAATTTAATTATATAATTTTGTCCAGCTCTTTAGGGGGCTAATACATTGTAACCACGTACTAAGGTTTTGTAATTATAGTGAACCATACAACTGCTGTCAATTAGGCTATCAATATTAGTGTATTCTCCGGTTATAAAGTTACTGAGCTACTTGAATTAGTACTCTTTTCTTCTTGTTTACTAAATATCACGAACTTCAACTCTGGACTTAAAAGTGGCAGGTGACGTTACTTTTTCACCTCGGCTTATCTGCCGTTTTGCTTTTCTACTCTGGAGTTGCAGACATTTCTATTTTTCAGGTTTTAACCAAAGCGGGTAATACAAATTTATTGAATTTGAATCAAGTAATTTCATATTCTTATCATAGCGAGCATAAGAGACTACCCTGTCTTTAATTTCCGCTCTTGACCTATAATACGCAATACCCATTTTGGGATTAAAAATATAAAAAGGAAAACCAAAGTAGATTGTGTCTAATTCTTTTTCAAACTTATAATCTTCACTTAAATAATAGTATGTAAAATTGTCTTTTTTAACTTTACTAAAAAACATGAATCCATTATTAGTGTAAATCCTACCATCAGAGATTGTTTTTAGTTTGAAAATAAAGTTAGAGTCATTGTCAAAACAATCACAAAAATAAGGTTGATAAATTCTACTTCTTTTAATATACCAATTATCTTCATCTATAAAAAAAGTGTCATAATATATTCTATCACTATTTCTATAATATTCAAAGTCTAACATAGGATATATATCAGTTATTACAATAATGTTTTTAGATATAAACTCTCTTTTTGAAATTGATATTTCATTCTCCAATTCTGATTCATAAAATAATGTTTCATATTTTACTGCTGCTTTCTTTTTTTCTATTTGAGCTATTTTGCAGCCAACAATAAAAAATAAACTAATTAATATTGTTGTTTTCATTTATTTATTCTCTTCAAAATTAGTGTTCTTTTGTGTGCAAATTTTCTTTAAAGCATCTTTTCTCCAAGAGTTAAAAGCAATACTGCGCGCTTTTTCAAATTTAGTTAATTTCACTTTATCTTTTTCATCCCGCCAATTATTATCTAATCCTGCTTTTTTATTTATATACTCTTCAAATTCACAAGTACTTTGTAATCCCAAAAACGAAATAGCAATCCTATCTTCTGGTGATAAATTCCACTTCAAATCTTTATTAGCTTGATTTAAAAACTGTATCATACTTTTGTAAGGATCGCCAACAGTCATTTTTGTATGTTCTGCTAAAGGGTTTATATATTTTTTATTTGCTATTGATTCTGCATGTAACATCTCATGAAATAAGAACAAAGCACGCCCAACATCATTTAACTCAAGGCTATATGATAATGTCCCAACATCCCCAACTTTATCTATATAACGTGTTCCTAGTTTCCCAAAATCTTGATTCATCTGAATTGTACTAGATATACCTCCATTAGGAGCAGGAATCGTTATTCCTCCAATGTCTGCATAATACTTCTTAGGTTTAAAGTCTTTTTCATCTTTTTCACCCAAATGTTCTAAAGTAAGATCCGTAGTAGTTTCATTAAAAATAGTATAAATTTTTACGAACTCAGCATTTTTAGTTTGCAAAATAGCTTTCCAAACCCTTTCATAATCTGAATTTGCCCAGTTTTTACCTGGTATTATTTTTTTTCCATCAGGGTCTATAAAAAATATTGGACTATTTGCACAATAATTATAAGGGCTTAAACTTGGATATTTTTTTTGCAAAGGGTCTAAACTCAACCACCTCCCCAGCCTACTTTCATAGATGCGTGCACCAAAATCATAGTCATTGCCCTCCCCATTTATTTCATCTGTTTTTTCCTTTCCATTAAAGCCGTAACGATAAGCTGGGCTTGAGAAAGAGCGCTCTGACATTAGCATTCCGAAGGGGTAATAATCTGACGCACTAATAACATCTGCCTCATAACCCGAAACAACACTGCTTGTACATAGGGTAATTCGCTTATCACTGATGACTACTAATACATTTCCTAAATGGGTACTCAGCTCATAATGCTTGTAACCACGTACTAGGGTTTTGAAATTATAATGTATCACTAATCTACTGTCTTTAAGACTATCAATATTACTATATTCTCCCGTAATAAACGAATAATCGGTATTCAAATTTTTGTATTTTTATTAAAAAGTTTTCAGAATTGATAAGTGAGAATTCATTACTCAACATCTGTATTAATTTTAGAGTTGAATACCTTCTACTATAGCCGTTGGTGAGGCCTGGCTTTAGCCTTACACACAACACCAACTGCGGCGCCGACAGAAAGGGGGAAGACCAACGACGGCAAAAAAATAAATTTTATATAACAATGAGGCTTGTTAGTGATTTGAATACAACGATCATTATAACCCCTGAACAATAGCTAATAAGTCATCAAATGTTATAACTTGTTTTCTTTCCGAAACCTGTCCCATTTTATTATATATTATAATTTCATAATGTCCTTTTCCATCTTTAAATGCTATCATTTTAGTTTTCTTTGCTTGAGTATCACTAATAATGCGAGCTATATAAAGAATTGAAGAATCTTCATTACAAGTCAGTCCTGCATACTGTGTATTCTCTATATTAAACCATCCATCATCATTAAAATTAATAACCATTTTAACATTATAATCAATATACCAAGATTGCACTTCCCATCGTCCAATCATTTTGTTATTCTTGTAAAAACCCGTTTTGAAATTTAAGCTTGTAGTATCATTCTTTTTAAACTCTATCCATTTCCCTTGTTTTAACCCATTAGTATCTATGAAATTTAATTTCTCTCCTCTAAAGGTAAGCTGAAATCTTTGTCCGTTTAAATATAGACTCAAGCAAATACTGAAAAGAAATAAACTCCATTTTACATATGAGCTTTTGTTATAAAATAGCATGACCATTATTTAACTGGGCTTTTTTTAACTTCTGAATATTCAAATTCTACTGGTTTTTGATTTTTTCCTGTTTTTGAATTAAGGGTATTGTCCTCGGAAACTTTAGGAATACAAGGTATAGTCTCCCCACTATTTACTTGATCTGCACATGTTCCATTTGGTGAAGCTATTGCAATTGCATCTCCACCTCCACTTGGAGTTTTAGCAAATCTCAACATATCTGTAACATATGATAACCGAACTTTCAAATCACTATGTATAGCCAATGTATGCAACATAAATCCCCAGCTAAAATGTCGTAGACCAAATGTATGACCAATTTCATGCACTTTGGTTCTTTCACCAGATTGAGTACGCAGATATATATTTTTGCCATCCACTGTTATCCCATCAGCTTCTTTTTTATCATGCCCCATCTTTTCTAATTCATCAACTTTTTTATCATCAATTATTACAGAGTTCCCGAATGGATCCTTTTCTGCAGATTTGATGGGGTCTTTTGATTCTATTACATTTATCTTGAAATTTATTGTGTACGGAATTTCTTTACCATCTTCGCAATGTGCCGATAAATAAAATTTACCGCTCGCATCAGAGTATGGTTGTACCCCTGAATTTGTAGCAGCAATATCATTAGTCTTGCCTTGTGTCACATAAAAATTAGCAACAATTGTAATCGTCTTTTTCTCATGATCTATTACAATTCCAAAATCTTTTCCATCAAAGTCCACAAAACATACTGGATTATTTGCACAGAAATTATACGGACTTAAATCTGGGTACTTCGCTTGTAATGGATCTAAACTCAACCACCTGCCCAGCCTACTGTCATAGATCCGCCCACCAAAATCATAGCTATTCCCATCTCCATTAATTTCATCTATCTTTTCTTTCCCATTGAAGCCATAACGGTAAGCTGGGCTTGAGTAAGAGCGGTCTGACATCAGCATTCCGAAGGGATAGATAGATAGGCCATTCGTTATAGTTGATAAATTTTGAGCCATTTTACATTCATTTCTAGTTCGAATGATTTTTAAATAAACCATCAATGCATTGTGAATATACAGTTCCTTCTTCTCACTAATTCGTAATTTTTCTCAATATGACTCATAATGCCTAAGGAATCTATTTCATAAATTACCTTTAAATTTAGTCGTCTATTCTTCTTAACCAATTTTGAGAAATTTTCACATGTATAATATTCATCGTTAGTTTTAAAATAACTATCATATCGATATTTCTTCTCAATTATTTTGCTATCACCAAAACTTGGTATGAAATCAATAAAATGAACGATGCTTGTAGTATCTTTAGGGCACCTCTAATAACTATATTTTGATGCCCCTTTCAAATACAAATATATGAGATAAAACAAGAAAACCAAAATTCGACTCCGTTTTTTTTTTAATATCCGATACTTACTCCTTTATTTGTCCCCTTTTTCATTTTTGAACATACCTATCCCATGATTATTTGCTTTTTAAGTTGAACACAACGAGAAATATTGTAAACCAAATTCATCATTCCTATTTTAGCATTGGCCCTTACGAATCCTATTGTTCTTACAATTGAGCCATGCATGCTATTTTGTACAAATCCAAAAATATGTTCTACTCTTGCACGTGTCCTCGACTTCTCAGTGTTCTTATTTTTTTGTTTTTGAGTTAATGGTTTGTTCCGGTATCCTTTTACGTGGACTTTATTTTTCATATTTTTTTTCTTGATCAAATTTTCTTGAGGTTCACCAGTATAGGCACTATCTGCATACAATTCTTGCTTGGCATCTTTTTCGTTAAGCAAATTATCTAAAGCTTGTGAATCGTGTACGGAAGCATCTGTTACAAGATAATCAACAATAAGTTTTGTTTTCGTATCAGCCTTTACATGATTTTTGTATCCATAAAAAGTGGTATTGTTTTTCTTTGTCCAGCGAGCATCTACATCTTTTTGTGCTAATTTATGTGGCTTTGCTTTCCACGATTCTGGTGTCTCTCCTGATTTTATTTCTTTGTTTTCATCCCTCGTATTTCGTTGTCTTGGAGCCTCAACAAAACTTGCGTCAACCATTCTTCCTTCATTTGCGAAAACGCCCTGTTCATCTAATATTGCATTAAATTGTTCAAATAGTTTTTCGATCAAGCCTTTCGCAATCAACGTTTCACGAAAATTCCAAATGGTTTTACTGTCGGGTACTTTATCACTTATTTTTAAGTTTAAAAAACGCATGAAACTTCTTCTATCCGTAATTTGATATTCCAACTGATCGTCTGACAAATTATAAATGCCTTGAATAATCAACGCTTTGAACATCATCAAGCTATCAAATGATGGACGACCTCCTTTTGTTTCATCTCTTTCAGAACTTATCAATGCTTGATTTAAAACCGGAGAAAATATCTTCCAATCAATATACTTATTGAGCTTTTCTAGTGGATCATTTAACTTTGTCAGTCGCTCTAAAAGGAAGTGTTCATCAAACATACCTAAGGGATTTATATTCTTCATTTGCTATCTTTTTTTAGTATAGCAAATTTAATAAAATTGATTCAAAATATAATTATAAGTTATTGATTACCAAGTGTTTATAACTTTTAAGTTTTTAGAGATGCCCTTTAATAATAGATGGTGCGTTGAATTTTGTCAATGGCGTTATCCAAAGTTCATTTTGATCTTGTGTAACACTTACTCCGATTCTAAATTGGGTTTCCGTAATATCTATGTATCTACATTTTACGCTTCTTCCGTAGTCATTATCATATACATACTGGCACTCACAGCTTTCAAAAAAATAGCATAAAAAAAAATACAGGCAGATGGAGAAAAAGTTTTTCATTTTATTCTTCACCTTTTAAAGTTTCAGCCGCCTTTTTACTTTCTTGTCTGGAATTTCTTAAACCTCCATTACCTCCGAAGATATCTCTAAAGAAACTATGTCTCTTCTCTTTTCCTTCTTCTTTAGCCATTTTTTTGTGTTGTTTAACCCATCGTCCACCTTTATGAGCTTCTGAGTCCTGAATCATATGGAATGCTAACCCAAGTTCTTTTTTTTGTGCTTCAGTAAGTTTGTCAAGATCTACACCTTTAAAACGTTTTATTATATTTAATGCTCCTTCAACTACCACACTATTACCATTCTGATCAGTAAAGGTTCCACCATTTAATGCCCGATCAACAGCCTCCTCATCAGATATATTCTCAAAATAAGCTTTCATGGCATGGATTATTACATTCTTATCGTCATCATTCTGAGAACCTGTTTTATCATAAACGCCATATTTTGATTCGTTTTTACTTAAAGATTTTGGATTAACACCTGCAAATACCCCAAGTACTTTATTACCAAACAAAGCTATGCCACCAGGATTGTCAGCATAAGTGGAAGCGTAATGTGCAATCTGCTTCGCTGTATTCTTGCTTATTCCAGCTTTCATTAACGCCCGTCGTGTCATTTTATAGTGAACGTAAACTGCCCAACGACCATCTTCATCAATGTAAAGTAAGGGGTTATTGAATGAAAAACTATACGGTGCAAATTGAGGACCTTTGGTCGTTTCAGGGTCGAGACTCTGCCATCTTCCTAATCTACTATCATAAATTCTCGCCCCACAATCATAATTCCCTCCACCAACACTTATTTCATCCATTTTTTCCTGCCCGTTAAAGCCATAACGATAGACTGGGCTTGAGTAAGTGCGATCTGACATTAGCATTCCGAAGGGGTAATAATCACTTGCACTAATAACGTCTGCCTCATACCCCGATACCACTGAACTTGCGCATAGCGTAATTCGTTTATCCGAGATGACAGCGAGTACATTTCCAAGGTGATTACTCAGCT
>CANNQU010000105.1 GCA_947507965.1 Bacteroidota bacterium | reverse complement strand
GGGTTAATCAATATAAGTCGTGCCATGCTAACCAAGCAACACGCACCCGAAGACAGAAATGTTTCCAAGATTAACTTAACGAACAATCCATATCTTTAAATAGGTTGAATTAATAAAATTTGGTTGGGTACGGAAGTCTTATTATTGCTATGTTTAACTTTTGATTTAAAGTTATTCCACTCCTTCGGGTATAATGGACTCACTATGTTTAAATGATAAATAACTTATATTTGCTGCATGAAAAAACTAATAACAATACTTTGTATCACTTCATTATTAAGTAGCTGCCTATATACAAAAGAAACGGCTATAAAGAAATTTTGCAAAGCGGATAGTATCCCATATTCAATAATAGTACATGATACATTTGTGGTCCAATCAATCAAAGTTGATACCATGTTTAATGCAAGTCTTGATACGTTTACAATTATTAAAGATAGGCTTGTAATTCATTATAAGAAGGTGGGCGAAAAGATATTTATTCAAGGCGAATGTAAAGCAGATACTATTTATAAAACAAAATTAATCCAGGTACAAATTCCAATAATCAAACCTAAATTAGCATGGTGGGAAATAGCATATTTAAATATTCGCAATTGGCTTGCAGTTATTGGTTTTATTGGCATTTGCATAGGAATTTACATAATAACCCCACGAAAAAATACTTAAATTTTAGCCAAATTTTTAATTTAGATTAGCCTCAAAAGTAACATTTTGGGGCTTTTTTATTTTTTATTTGGTAAAATATTAGGTTGATTTATAGTTAGTTAGGAATTATTTCTAATAATTATTTTGTAATGTCGTATAAACGTACGACATTTGTCCTCAGATAAACGGCAGTAAAAATGACAACCATAGAACTAACCAAAAAGAACCGAGAAAAACTCGCCACCGATTACAACTTACGAATAAAGTTAAGTATTGATTTGGGATGTAATGAGAGAACTATTCAAAGGTGGGCAACATCAAACAGCCCAAAATTGACAACAGATAGCTTTTTAGCGTATTTTAAAAAGCATACTAACTGGTTTGAGCCATTGACAAAGGAAACTAAAAATAGAACATTATTAGACCACTAAAATGAACGAACCACAAGCAATGATGACCGCACTATTTACAATGTGCGTAGGGTGTTTAATTTGCATAATTATTTACAAATTTTTAAACAAAAAATAAAATGGAAAAACTACTAAAAAAACTATTGTATGGGGAGCAAGCTAAATCAATACCTAACAAGTCAAAACCGAATACTATTTTAGCACGTTATGAGAGAGTTCAGAGGCTTCGTAACTTGGCAATGGATGAACATACATTCTGCAAAGTTTATCAAGCTAATAGGCTATTAAAAGACCTAACAAACCAATTAAATCAAATCAATTCTTATCAATATCTAAACTACAACTAAAATGGATGCAATTCACCAAACAACAAAAGAATGCCTAATACGCAATTTTCAAGAGAAAATGGGCAACGATGAAGTATTTCAAGTAATAGACTATCAATCGTCATTCAATATTGCAACAGCAATGATTTCAGACTTATTTGAAATTGAAACAGCACGCAAAATGTTTAGCGACATTTACGAAAGTTTGCTTAAGAATCATCCCGATAAAATGGATTGGTTTATTCGCAAAATTTGGAATAATAATTTTGACTACAAGTTTAATAATACCGATTTTGATAGGCTAATAATGGCTATTGATATTTGCAAAAAATACGGATTTGAGGTTGAATATTCTGTAAGCATATTACATGATACTTACGGACACATAATCGAATGTTATTATACACCTAAAAATAGCGATTTCAAGTTTGAAAGTTTATTAGATTACGACAAAGTTTTAACGGCCATAAGCGAATACAAAGACATTGCACTACTTGATACTTGCGACTTTGGAATACCCGAACATAAGGAAATTCCAGTAAAATATGACATTGATAATATGTCGTTAAATGAAATTTGTGAAGCATATTTAAACATGGGTGGACAGCCTTTAATTATCGAACCATGAGCAGACCAAAACATTTATTAATACTTGATATGACATCAATAGGAGCAGAGGCTATAAGACTAATTCAACATAGAGATACTGGCTTATATATAGTGAGCCATATGCACCATAACGGCCGATGTGATATGAGACATAATTATCCATTCACTTTTGAAGAAGAAGCCCGAAATATGTACAATGAAATTCACGAAGAAATGAAACAAAAACAGCGAATAGTTAACCCACCACAAATGAAATTAATCACAAAAATTATATGAAAGCTACAAAAGAAATTACAGCAATTTACAAAGAAATGAAAGACCAACAATCACGCTTATGGCTAGCTTGTAGTAGGTATAATACAGCGGTTGCAAACAAGAATGAGTTAGACACTCCAGAGAGTTACAAAGATGTCGCAGAGGCTTTAAAACAATGGGACGAAGAAGATAAAAAACTTTCACAACTTGTATTAAATTATCAATATTCACATAGAATAGTTTTTAAAGGATAACGAAAATGGCAATTAAAAGAGAGTTACAAGCGCACATACCTATAAGATTATATTTAGGCAAAAAACAGTCAGTAAAATTGCAGCGTGAAAAGTTAACAGCCGATTATCATGTATTGTTTTTTGACGGTAAAAAAACCGAGAAGACTATTATGGTATCACTAACAAAATCACTTGCATTATTTTATAAAATCGAATCCGAAATTAAAAAAAGAGAGTCATAATGATAGGTAAAAAATTAAGTCCAATTTTAATTGAAATTGAAGCTGCAATTATAGATTTTGATTGCCACGTAAATATCAAACCATGCTACTCTGAAGATGCACTTAGGGCAGCAGGCAAGATACTAATATCAGTATTCATGGATAAGATGTGGGAGATGCAAGAAGAGGATAATATTAGCCAAGAAGATAGACTTAAAATGGCTCAAAAATGTGGCGAAGATTTAAGGCAAATGTTTAAAACATATTGCAACGTGGATAGCCATGATTTTTACAAGGGAACAATTATAGGTGAAGATTATATAATATCAAAAACAGTAAAATGAACTACGAAAAACTAGAACAATTAACCTCAAATCTTCGCATTATTTTAAACTTAATTCGAGATTACAACCAGGAGTTAGAACTACTAATTATTGAATACGAAAAGATATTTAATGATGATAAAAAGTTTGATAAAATACTTACTAAAATATCAAACTGCGAAGCCCAAATTAAATTCAATGAAGAGCAATACAAGCAAACAATTAACCAAATAAACGAACTACTAAAATGAAAACACAAGAACAGCTTAAACAAGAATTATCAGCACCTCTACCAAGTGAGGCTGTAAGTCAACACCCAACTAAAACTTATCTTAGTAGCATTAAAGCTATTTATGTAACCGAAAGACTAAACGATGTTTTTGGAATTGGTAAATGGCAAACTAAAGTGGAAAAAATAGCCGATGGAGATAAGGGCATGGTAGTAGTGAAATTAACATTTTTAGTTCCTGACTACCAAATTTACTATGAGTGTTTTGGTGGAAATGATAATGGCGGTTATGATAGTAAAAACTTTGACTTAGGAGATGCCTATAAAGGTGCTACAACCGATGCAATTACAAAGGTATGTTCATTCTTAGGAATAGGCATTGATGTATTTAAAGGGAACAAAAGCCCAACTCAAAAAACTTATCCTGATAATGACTTACCTTGGATAAATGATAAACAAGTATCTGACTTAGTACAACGTATTAAAAGTGGCGAACAAGGGCTAATTGAAAAGGCTAAAAAATCATTCAAAATAAGTAAAGCAAATTTAGAAAAATTAACAACTGCATAAAATGGAAACGACAATAAGCACATTATCAATATTACCATCTACAAAAGATGAGATACAAAATTTTAGTATCAAAATAATTTCAGAATTAGAATCTGGAATGATAAATCCACTTGATTTATTAAAGCAAATTAAATGTTTTGAAAAAGTAATCGAACAAACAAAAGATACTCTTTCAAAAATGGCAAGGGAAGAAGCTGAAAAGTATGGAACAAAAAACTTTGAGTTTAAAGGAGTAAAAATCGAATTAGCTGAAGTAGGTACAAAATATGATTATAGCCACTGTAATGACTTTGTAATGGCTAAAGTAAGCGAAGATTTAGCTAAGTTGAATGAAACAAAAAAACAACGTGAAACATTTTTAAAATCATTGAAAGAGCCTATTAGTTTGATTGATGAAGAAAGTGGAGATGTGTTTCAAATATTACCTCCAGTTAAATCAAGTTCATCAAGTTTAAAAATAACTATCTAATGGCTACAATAGTAAAATTAACACTTGCAGCTTGTTTAGAAAGCTATCGACCTAGAAAGGATAAGTCATTTACCTTAACATTTTCAACATCAGAATTGAGAGAATATGAGATAATTACTATCAATCAATTAATGAGTAAAATAGGTGCATTACATTTTACTGAAAGTGACAAAATAGAAGATGAAGACATGGCTAAAATGGATGTAATTGATAAGGAAATAAACAACAAAAGCCAAAGTACTAGGCTTAGGAATACATTGTTTGTTTTACATCAACAAAATGGTGGTAATGCTGCTAGTTTTAAAGACTTTTATACAACGGAAACCGAAAAAATAATTAACCATTACAAAGCTAAACTAGGTTAAATGGCGAAGTGTAAACAATGTAAAAGGGTATTCACTCCATTCAATAGTACTATCAAAGTATGCGGATACAACTGCGCTATTGAGTGGGGTAAATTGCACCCAAAAAAGACAAGTATTAAAAGGGTATCAAGTCAAATAAAAAGTGAGGCAAAAGAGAAACTTGAAACATACTCACAAAGAGTAAATAAGGTAAAAGTAATCTTCCAAAAATGGATAAGAGAAAGGGATAAGGACTTGCCATGTATAAGTTGTGGCGCTACAAAAGCAAGTTCATGGCACGCTTCACATTTTAAAAAAGCAGAGTTATATAGTGGAGTTATTTTTAATGAATTAAACGTGTGGAGGGCTTGTTCTAAATGCAATATTTACTTGAATGGAAATGAGTTGAACTATCGAAAAAATTTAGTTAAAAAATTTGGATCTAAAATAGTTGAACAACTCGAAGATTTGGCAGATAAAACAAGGAATTATAAATACACATCAGACGAATTACAACAAATCAAAACAAAATATAAATTATGAAAACAATAACAATTGAATACGATGGATTAACGACCTCAATTAAGTGGACTGACAATGTTACACCACTTGAGGCATTAGGCCTTCTTAGGTATCATGAAAAGAATGTCTATGCAGGTTTACTAAACTATAATCTAAGTCTTGAAAAAGAAAAAACAGAACCTAAAAAAGATATTTACATTAGAGATCTAAGGTGGCCTACTCGATTGTATAAATGCCTTAGAGAAAATAATATAAATACACTTTCAGACCTAGAAAAAATTTGTATGAGAGATTTGTTAAGGTTTAGAAATTTAGGAAAAAAATCAATCGAACAACTTGAAATTTTATTAAAAGAACATAATATAATTATAAACTAAAATGAAAACAAAACAAAGCCAAACATCAGTCATTCTAAGAGCCTTTTTAGATGGCAAAACATTGAACCTTTCATCAGCATATCAACTCACTAAAAAGAGCTGCGTATGTGGCTGTATGAAGCTATCAACAAGGGTATCTGATACGTTTATTCCACTGGGTTTTAAATTCATTCAGGAACGACAAGGGCAATATGTCAATTACTCGATAGACTTTAAAAAGACTTCAAAAAGATTGATTAAAAGTTATACGAAATAGTTTTTTTATTCAAAAAAGTTATATTTGTAGAAGAAAATTGGAGCAACAAGTTTGACCACTTGCCAAAATAAGATATGAAGAAATTTAAAGTAAGCATCGTTATAAGTATCTGTAATCCTTCATTCGGGATTTGGTCAAACAGAGAAAGTAGCGATGCTTTTTTTATGCAATAAAATGAGTAAGGACACTTTTTACTTTAGTCACGACTATAATACTCGAAGTGATGAGAAAATCAAAAAATTAATACGAAATCATGGTATGCTTGGTTATGGTGTATTTTGGAGTATTATAGAAGATTTATATCAAAACAACAATTCATTAGAATTAGATTTTGATTTATTATCTTATGAATATAGAATCAATACGGATATTGTTAAATCAATAGTTATAGATTTTGGTTTATTTGAATTTAATGATAATACATTTTGTAGTATAAGCATATCTAATAGATTAAATATTAGAAACGAAAAAAGTAATAAAGCTAAAATAGGGGCTGCAGCTAAGTGGGGAAATTCAGAAAATAAACTATTAAGAAGTGAAAGGTTAAAGTTGGCTAGGGAAAAAGGAACTCATACAAAAATAGAATGGGAAAATATGAAAAGTTTTTTTAATGAGTGCTTGATGTGTGGCAATAATGATAATTTAGTAAAGGACCACATAAAACCAATATATCAAGGTGGTAGTGATTCTATTGATAATATTCAACCATTATGTAGAAGTTGTAATGCATCAAAAGGGTCAGATTCAACAGACTTAAGAATTGATTTTTGCCTGCGAAATGCCTGCGAAATGCCTGCGACTTTTGAAGAAATGCCTGCTATAAAGGAAAAGAAAGTAAAGGAAATAAAAGAAAAAGAAATTAAAGTAAATGATATTGAAGAGCGCAAATTAAAATTTGCTTCCACACTCGAACCTTTTAAAAATTTATACGATAGACAAACTTTAAAAGACTTCTATCTATACTGGACCGAGCCAAACAAATCAAATACGAAATTTAAGCAAGAATTACAACAAACATGGAGTTTGGAAAGAAGACTTGAAATGTGGGCTAGGCGAGATTTTAGCAAAAGCGTACAAACCAAACCTTCAAAAATTGAAAGCATGGTAAATTCGCATCAAGAAGCAATGGAGATTTTAAAAAATAATGGATAAAATGAATGTATTAAGTTTATTCGATGGT
>CANNQU010000104.1 GCA_947507965.1 Bacteroidota bacterium | reverse complement strand
TTTGTGTTTTATACCTGGTACTTTGGCGATGGCGATAGTGCTACCGGAGCATCGGTTGTGCATATCTATGCTACCAAAGGCAACTATACGGTGAAGCTAAAAGCCACCACCCCGTATGGTTATAACGTATGGAATAGTCAGGGGGTGTTTACCACCGAAATGCCGCAACTCAATTTCGGCACCTATAGCAGTGTCGGATGCCAATATGTAGCCGTAAAGTTTAATGATTTAACCACCACCGACACCAGCGCCGGCATGGTATCATTCGTATGGGATTTTGGCGATGGCAGCACCCAGCGCATCACGATGAATGCCGCGAGCTATTATGCCGGGGCAGCAGGGGTGAGCCATGTATATACTAAAACGGGAGTCTATAAGGTGAAGCTCCTGTTCAATAACGGGTTTTGTGAGAACGAATTGGAGAAAACCAATTTCATTACGATCCTTCCAGCCCCGAAGCCCGGTATCACTACCTCCATCATAGCAGGCTGCACTCCGGCCCTTGTTCGCATTACCGATACGCTGACTTCCAATATGGTGGCAAAAGAGTATGATTTGGGTAATGGCATCTTCGTTTCCATGCCGCTGAACCGACCTTTAGATACAACCATCGAGTTTACCAAAGCAGGGAATTATTTAATTCGTCAAAAGCTTACCGGCACCACGGGCTGTATCACCGAAGACACCCTCACTATAAAATTATTAGGGGGAGTAAATCGGAATGTTAAACCGGAAATCTATTATGTATCTTATTTTAACGATAGTATCATCGAAGTAAGCTGGAAGCCGGTAAACAATGCCACAAAATACCAACTAAAATGCAATAAGGAAACGATTATGCTCGTTTCCAATCAAACGAAGTATCGGTTTGATGATAAGCATCTAAAGCAGTCAAACCAATTTCAGCTCCGAGCCTTCGATACCTGTGATAACAGCACATTGGCATCGGAGCTTAGTCGATCTATTTTTCTTCGCGCCGAATTGATTCATAATGAATATGTGATCGTTCATTGGACTCCTTACGAACACTGGCAAAATGGGGTTTTAGCATATCGCTTGGAGCGTAAAATAGGCAACAGAGAGGAATGGGAGCAAATGAGGCCGACCAATAGTTTAAACCTGTTTACCGATGAGCTAACGAATTTCGACACGGTAACCTCATGCGAAATATGTTACCGGATAACAGCCACCGAAGATGGAGCCAATTATAGTCAAAGCAGAAGCAATAGAGCCTGCACCTATCTGAAGCCCACCGTATTCGTTCCCAATGCTTTTAGTCCGAATAACGATGGCTTGAACGAATATTTTAAGCCGTATGGAGCGGGTATCGATTGTTTTGCGATGGCTATTTATGATCGTTGGGGGGCAGTTATTTACCAAGGCAAGTCGGATCAGGAGGGTTGGGATGGCAAGATGCAAAACGGTGAATTAGCACCCGATGGAGTATATGTTTACACGCTGCAAGCGGTAAATAATACCAAACAACAAAGCAAGAAAATATTTTATTTAAAAGGTACTGTGCTTTTAAACAGGTAGATAGGCTTCAACCATTTAAAAGTCAGCCACGGTTTAAACGAAACGCATTAGAAAGAGTGAATAAAAATCTGTTTTACCAGATTAGATTCATCTTATGACCGTAATTTTACTTTGATACTAACGATTTTATTCCTATATTTGACATGACATAGAAAGATATAGATGATAGACAGAAATGATTTTTTTAGTGACGATGTGCGAAAAGCGGTAGAGAGTTTTGAAAAGATGCTTCAGAACCGCGAAAGCATCTACATGGATGAAGAAACACTGGAGGACATCATCGAATACTATATCGCCAAAGGTAAGCCACGAAAAGCACTTAATGCAGCACAAATTGCCTTAGAGCAAAGTCCGCTGAATGTCAACTTTAAACTTAAAAAAGCGCAAGCATTTAATTTGCTCGACGATGCCGACAGTGCCTTGGCTTTGATCGAAGAGATCGAATTACTAGAGCCGACCAACCCCGAAATTTATATTACCAAATCGGATTCATTAGAATTGAAAGAACAGTTTGATGAAGCCATTGCCTGCCTGTATAATGCGCTCGAATGTGCCGATGAAAAAAGTGAAATCTATATGCATCTTGGTTTTCTTTATGAGGATAAGCAGGATTTCAAACGGGCATTACAAATGTTCTCCCGCAGCCTTGAATTTGATCAAAACAACGAACAGGCTTTCTTTGAAATTGGATTATGCTACGAAGCATTAGGGAACAACGATGAAAGCACCAAGTTTTATGAGAAGTTTATCGACCGTCACCCATATAATGCCAATGCATGGTATAATTTAGGCATCTCATTCAGCAAAATGCAACGCTATGAAAAAGCAGAATGGGCTTTCGATTACGCCATTGTAATTGACGAGAATCTAAGTAATGCCTATTTCAACAAAGCCAATGCACAGATGCATTTGAACCAATATAAAGAGGCGATAGATAATTATCTTACCACCATGGAACTGGATGGTCCGGATGCCTTTTGCCATTGCAATATTGGCGAATGCTATGAGCAACTCAAAGATTATACAGAGGCCCGGAATCATTATAAAAAGGCCGTACAATTATTGCCCGAACTTGATGAAGCATGGTTTGGTTTAGGTATCTGTTACGATAACGAAGAAAAGATGATTGAGGCAGAACACTTTTATAAGCGCGCCATCGATATCGACCCTTTGAATGCGGAATATTGGTTTGCCTATGCCGATGTGTTATTTGCCCTGGGATTACTTGTTCAATGCGAGCATGCATTTGAACAAGCCACGTTATTAAACCCTAAACTTCATGAGGCCTGGCTCGACTGGAGCGCCGTAAAATTTGATAACGGCGAACAGGAAGAAGCCATCACGATGCTTTTAGATCAAATAGAAGAAAACCATACCGTAATTCCATATTATTATCGTGCGGCCGGCTATTTATATAAAAACGGAATGCAAAAAGAAGGTCTCGCCTTTTTTGAGAGAGCGGTCCTTCATAATTTTGATGAGCATACGGCCTTCTTCGACTTTTTCCCCGATTTATTACAAGTGCAGAAATTTTTGGAGGTTCTGGATAATCACACAAATCCAAAAAAGTAAGCCTCACTTTCGCACCCCCATCTCTTTTAGTAACCCATCGGCATGGGCATATTTATCTAATACAAAGCAAATATAGCGTGCATCGCAGCCAATACTCCGACTGTAGTTTTCGTTCCAGGCATAATCGTTGATGGTTGCCGTATAGGCTCGGTCGAAATTGATGCCAATAAAGTCGCCATAGGCATCCAGCACCGGACTTCCACTGTTTCCGCCGGTGGTGTCGAGGTTGTAAAGAAATCCAACACAAACATCACCTAAATCCTTATCCATCCATTCACCGTAATTTTTCTCATCGATTATTTTTTTCAATAATGGAGGCATAACATAATCACCTTCTTTGGTGTGTTTTTCAATGATGCCATTTAAGGTGGTGAAGGGTTTATGATATACCGCATCTTGTGGTGCATATCCTTTGATATAGCCATACGTGAGCCGCAGCGTGGAGTTTGCATCGGGCACGTATGACGTAATATTCATCAGCATTTCGGCAGCATTATAGCGGGTGGTTAATGCCGCAACTTTAGCCTGCCATGGGGCAACAAATTTCTCATTCTCCCTCAAGTCATCAACCAACGCCCGCACAAAGTCGAATAATTCCCCTTTGGTATTGAGTGCTTTCCCCGAATTCTTCGTCAACGACAGCTTCACCTTTTCAAGATCATTAAAAACCGATTTTTTTATCATCGTTTTTAATTTTAATTCAATGGCGTTCTCATTCAAACCAATAAAATAATCATCCACCGATTTTACATGCTGTGCGGAAGGAAAGTTTAAGGCCATAAAGATCAGATGGGCCATCGTTGGGATTTCAATCTCAGGATTGTAATTGGCTAACGCCATGCGAGCCCCTTCAATAAACGGTTTCACTGCCGTATCACCAATCAGGTACATCTTTTTCAGTGCCAGATAGTTGTTGCAGGCGGCGGTTAAATAGCTAATATTACCAACTTGCTGAAGCCACACATTTTTAGAGGCTCTGGCAAACATCATGGCATAGGTTTCCTCAATTTCTTTGAACAAATTTTTGTCGGTACCTCTCACATCATCGGTATGCAACATTTCATCCATGAGTTTCTCATCGTTTTTTTTCTTCACCACAAGGTGGGTGCGTGTTAAACCTTGAAGTTTGCCACGAAAATTTTTCGAGGTATTGGCCAGTCCTTTAATCTTTGAAGCATAGTATAATTGTTTGCTATCGCTGATTTTACTTAGTTCCAACATCTTGGCAATTTGCCATTCATATAAATCGGCGATAAAAGGCATCAGGTATTGCTGTTGATATTCTACGAATTGAGAAGGCACATGCCGATACGTACGACCTGGGAAACCGAGAATAAAAACGAAATCATTTTCTTTAATTCCTTTCGCATTTACCTTTAAAAATTTCTTTGGCTTAAACGGGATATTGGAGGTACTGTAGGTGGCACTGCTGCCATCGGGTGCCACATAAGCGCGAAGCACACAGAAATCGGCATTATGACGGGGCCAAACCCAATTGTCGCTTTCCCCGCCAAATTCGCCGATGGCAAGAGGAGGGTTATACACGATACGTATATCTTTCAACGTTTTGTATCTAAATAAGGTATAGGTTCTACCGGCAAACATCTCACTCACCTCATAATCGAGAGCTGCATTTTTAAGTTGCTCGTTTTTTATGATTTTTTGGGTGTTACTGCGTATCAAGGCTGAGCGATTAATATCATTACCCGCTTGGTTTACCCCTTCAAGTACCTGTACAGATACATCGACATACGAATCGATGATTTTACTGGTGAGACCTGTTTTGATTTCCTTTTCCTTCTCTACAGCATAAAACCCATCCCGCAAATAATTATGTTCGGCAGAGCTGGCACTACTCACGCTGCTAAACCCACAGTGATGATTGGTGATTATAAGTCCTTCACTGCTGATGAAAGATCCGGTGCATCCACCCACGCGCACCACGGCATCTACCAGGCTCGTCCCGTTAGGGTTATAGAGCTCGTTCAAAGGAATTTTCAATCCGGCTTTTGCCAGATCGAGTTTAGAAAGTTCCGTTAACGGGAACATGCCTTCGTCGGTGGTGTTGGAAGAGAAAAGGACAAAGGCAATAAAAATGAGGAGTAACTTTTTCATGAAAGGAGGATATAACGACTGCGAAAATAATAATTAAGAAGGAACTATAATTGAATATGATAACCTATATTTAAGCCAATGCTCCATAAATACTCATGAACGGGTGCCTTTTTAATTTTTACTAACCCATACCTGTAGGTAGGTTCAAGACTTATTCCTGACCGTTTATTAAAATCATAGCTCAAGCCTAAACTCACCGTTGGAGAAAAATTAAGCGAATTGAATCCGGAATACGTTTTCGTTTTCTGTTCCGTTAATTTTCCATTTGGATCAAATACATCATAGGTATTTGTATAATGAAGAAAAAAACCGGTGATGATTCCTAAATCGGCACTAATTTTGAGTTTATTAGTGCCTAATACTGCATTTAAAAGCAGGGGAACTTCTGCATAATAATGGTTATAAATATAAAGAGCCGAAGATGGCATGATGGGAAAACTACCACCAATAACGGCAAAATCATTTGTTTGAAACCTCTTATTTGCAATTTGCAAACCCATTTCAATAGCCAGTATCTTGGTTAAAGCATAACGAAAATTTACCCCTGCAGTAAAACCCAAGCAAGGAATCTCGAATGCTTCGCGTTGTTTAAGAATGCCAAGAATTGTTGAATCTGGATTTTCACTCTTCAAGGTTCGATAGCATTGGTCGGGCGAGAAATTTATTCCGATCTGAACCTTGTTAAATTTATTTTTCAGTTTCGATGAGTCCTGTTTTTCCTGTGCACATAGACTAGAAGAAAAAAGCAAGATTAGGAAACAGGTTTTTATTTTCATTCTAAGAAGAATTATATTCCTGGCTATTGACCTCTGGGGAGGTATTGGAATTATTTCTTCAAACCTAACCATTTATTCCATGACAACCAATAGATTAAAGCGGTAACGGATTAAATTTTCTTCATCATTGAAATTATTTCTTTAAACTTGAAATATGGATCTGATAAAAAAAGAGCTCGTCTTACAACGGTATGCTACAGCAGAAGAAATGCCGGAAGCAGACCAGATGTTATTAATGGAAGCGAAACAGGCTTTACGAACTGCTTATGCGCCATATTCAAAATTTTTTGTAGGCTGTTCTTTGCTCTTAGGCAATGGTAAAATCGTTCGGGGCAGCAACCAGGAAAATATCGCTTTTCCGAGTGGGCTCTGTGCCGAGCGGGTGGCCATATTCCATGCCGGTTCAGAATACCCCGATATGCCCATTTTGGCCATGGCCATCACGGTAAAGGCAACCGACTATTTGGTGGACTCTCCGGCTATGAGTTGTGGAGCCTGTTTGCAGAGCATCAGTGAATACGAAACAAAACAGCAACAGCCCATACGCACTATTTTGCAAGGTGAAACGGGAGACATATACATCGCTGAGCAAGGCACCTTAGCCTTTTTACCCTTTCAATTTAAGATGGATGTGTTGAGGAAAAGGTAATGCAATAAATAAAATTGTTGGAATCACAGATTAAACGGATTAAAGGATTTCACTGAGTGTAAATTCATTTAATGTTAAAAAGGGTAACGAATTCGGTTTAACTATTTAGGTTATCATCATCCCTTATTAATTTATTACTTTTGCAAACCAAATTAAGTTCTATATTTAATTGTCAATGATCAATTGGCACCCGGCTCTGTAGTTTAATGGATAAAATGGAGGCCTCCGAAGCCTCAGATTCGAGTTCGATTCCCGATGGAGCCACTGATAACACCCCCTGAAACACGGGTAAACCTTGCCAGAACAGGCTTAAATGCTGCTATAACTAGTTACTTAGTAGCACCTTTTTGACACAAAGTAACTATTAATGTTTACCCAATGTT
>CANNQU010000103.1 GCA_947507965.1 Bacteroidota bacterium | reverse complement strand
GTTTCATTTTCATCAACGTAAGCGAGCATAAAATGCTGTGGAACATTCACTCCTTTAATTGGAATATCGAGCATTTCGGCAATGATAATATAAACGATACTTAACGAAATTGGGTTTCCTGTTTTAAGTGCTAAAACCTTGTTTAAATAAGAGTTGTCGGGATGGTGATAAAAGGTAGAATTGGGTTTCAACTGAAATACAGAATACAACATATGGTTTAAAATTTTAACCTTTTCAAATGATGTTAAATCATCGTTGAGCTCAAGCCAAACCTTCAACTTTAACTCATGCAAGGTTTGCATTACTTTTTCTTCATCCAGCTCATGATAACCTAGTTTATTGAGAAGCAAAATACCCTGTAGCAGGCTTTTGCTTTCCGATTTCTTCCAATTCAAGAAAGTACTTTTAATTGTTTGAAGCCTGATTTTACCAATCAATAGATCTATTTTATCGTATTGTGTTTGGTTCATATTAAATAACTCTTGCTCCAGCAACGGGAGTGCTTCTTCGCCCCAGAAGAGTAAACGATCGGCCACACTTTCGACCACTTCAAAATCGTCATCGTCAAGTAAAGCAATGAGTGCCGAAACTTCGTTTTGAATTACCATAAGACAAAAGTAAGTTAAAGAGCATTTAATCATTCCATTTGTTGAAAATCTACTTTATTGAGCGCACGAAGAGCCGTAACGACAGATGCCATAAAGCGTAAACCCTGTTGAACTAGAATTCAGCAAAATTAATTTAGATTAAGGTATCCTCTAACTTATTTTTCTTTTAATTTCTCCTTAAAATAGCGTTCCAATTTCTCTATTTTAGGGTTTATTACGATCTTACAATATCCATATTCTGGATTGTCGTTATAGAAATTCTGATGATAATTTTCAGCATGGTAAAAAACGGTGAAAGCGGTGATTTCTGTAACGATTGGAGCATCAAATATTTTCTGATCATTCATCTCTTTAATTACCTCATCCGCAATTTTCAATTGCTCGGGATGATGATAAAAGATTCCCGAACGATACTGCGTACCGTAATCGTCGCCTTGCCGGTTAAGGGTGGTAGGATTATGTGTTTTAAAAAACACGTGTAATAACTCGGTAAGCGAAATTACATCGCGATCATAAATTACCTGTACGGCCTCTGCATGGCCTGTTGCACCGGTACAAACCTCTTTATACGATGGTTTAGCAACGTTACCACCGGTATATCCAGAGAATACCGTGTCGACTCCCTTTAATCGTTGAAAAATAGCCTCGGAGCACCAAAAACATCCGGCAGCAAGAGTTATCGTGTCTAAATTATCATTTGATATGTTCATTTTAACCTTCGTTTTTATGCGTGTTGAGCTACCGTTCGACCCCTCACAGGAGTTAAAAGAAGCAGCAAACGCAACTGCAATTATAATTAATTTTGAATAGCTTTTCATGATGTATATACTTAAAACGAAAAGACTTACGTTATAGTTTTAAAAAAGGTTTTATATTTACCGAAAATGAACGCATGTTTTTCAAAGATGAGGATTTTAGTTTTAATACTATTTGTTTTAGTAATAAAACCTGTATTTACCCAAGAAAATGCATCGCATTTAAATTTCGAGGTGTCACATACCAGTTTATGGAAAGTTTCCAATGCCGGAACGCTCCTCTCCAAATTCACTTTTAAAAATACTGGGAATGCCGTACTCTATATTCTAAGAACAGAGCATGAGCGAAGCGTCACTGTTATTCTACCCCAGCATGGTATTGAAGCCAATGATACCGGTTCAATCCGGGTTTATTATAGCCCCGACCGGAAGGGAAAATTCAATGAGAAAATCATCGTCTATACCAACGCCTCCGACAAGCCAGCGGTATTAAAACTTAGCGGTGATATCAAGTCGCTGAGCTCCTCTCCACAGGAATGCTACTCTTTTATACTTGATAACGAAGCACAGATAAGAAATCCAAGATGCGAAGGCACGGTTATAAACAAAGAAACTAAACTTCCTATTGCCGGATCTAAAGTATATATCTATTCTTCGAATCAACTGGTTGGAAAAACAACCACACCGAATGGCGATTTCTCTATAGCCTTGAATATAGGCCTCTATGATTTTATGGCAACTGCCGAAGGATATGATACCGCCTATAAAGATGAGACTTATTTCAACAAGAATACCCCACGATTAATTTTTGAGTTATCGCAACGCAAAGCCAAAACCATTCTACCACCAACCGTAGCAATTGACAGCAAAAAGCATGATACCACAAAAACGGCCACAAAAACGGAACCCAAGGATACCCCACTCGTTTCAAGAAACCAACCAGGACTGCTTTCGTATGATGAATACAAGCCTAACAACATTGTGTTTTTAATCGATATATCCAGCTCTATGCAAGGTAAGGACCGCCTTCCTTTACTCAAGATATCCATCAATAAAATGATCTCGCAACTTCGAGATATTGATAATATAACCATTATAACCTATGCCGACAGAGCAAAAGTATTGGTACCTTCTACCAACGCGAATATGAAAGAAGAGATCTATAAAGGCATCGACACCCTAAAAGCTTATGGAACAACGGCAGGCTCAAAAGGCCTCGACTTAGCTTATCAGATGGCAGCCCAAAGCTACATTATCGATGCCAACAACCAAATAATATTAGCTACTGATGGCGCATTTACATTAAAAAGAAAAGATCAAAAAGTAATTCGGAAATTTGCAAAAGGGAAGTCAAAAAAAATAACATTAACAACGGTTGGTTTTGGCAGTGAAAAAACAAGTCTGAAAACACTGGAGGAAATGTCGCAGGAAGGAAATGGGAACTACATTTATATTAATTCCATCGAATTAGCGGAAAGAGCCATGTTAGAAGAGATAAAACATAACAGTAAGAGATAATGCACTTAAATTATTTTGCATTGCGTCATTTCTCTAATGCTCTTCACCACCTCTTAAAGGAATCTACTTTTATCAATGCCTTTAGTTTTAGCAAAGAAGAAATCGTTTTTAGCTTTCTCACCACACAAAATAAAGAGCTTTTTTTAGCCGTGCATTTGGTAAACAAAAGTGCTTACCTCCAGCTTCTGGATAATTATAATCGTCCGAAGCGGAATTTTCTTTTTCAGTTTGAAGAATGCAATGGAGGCATTGTTCAAGAGGTCATACAAACGCCATTCGATAGAAGTTTCAGTATTCAATTAAAAACCGGATACGTCATCTTATTTAAACTACATGGTGGTTTTAGCAATATCATTCTTATCGATGAAAATGGCTACGTTGAGGATCAGTTTAAAAAAGAATTTACCAATGACAGCATACTACAGTTAAAGCAAATTCATAAATCATTTGATTTAAATTTACTGCTATCAGATAAAATAGAGCATTATACTGAAGTAAGAAAAATAATCCCATTACTCGATGAACATAGCCTAACCTTTTTAAAGGAAGAAAACTTTCTATCACTTACAACAGAGAAAAGAAAAAATTTACTCGCCACCTATTTTAGCGAGACAACGGCTCCTTTTTACCTACTAGAAAAGGCATCCAAAAGCCATCTGCAGATATTTCCAATAAAGAATACAGCACCTATCACCAATCCGATAGAAGCTTATGCAAGACTAGCACGCTTAGTAGTTCCATCTTATCAATTCGACCATTCGAAGCTACATTTTAACACCCAGCTATCCGAACAAATAAAAAAAACAGATAAACAATTACTCAAATTAAATAAGCAACTTGAAAATGCGATAAATTTTATTGAATATGAAAACCTGGGGCATATTATCATGGCCAATATGCATGCGATTCCAAAGCAAGTGAATAAAATCGAGCTCTTCGATTTTTATAAAGAACATGATATCACCATTCGATTAGATAAAGACCTCAATGCACAAGAAAATGCTGAAAAATATTATCGAAAATCAAAAGCACTAAAACTAGAATTGCCCACTATTCAAAAACACCTGAGTGAAGCGACCTCTGCAAAAACGCAGCTTCTTGACGTGTTCCAGCAATTGCAAGCTATTAAAGATACAAAGTCATTAAAATCATTTGCCCTCAGCCATCATTTAGTAAAAGAAAAAGAGGAGAAGCCAATTCTCCCATTTCGCGAAATACGGGTGGATGATTTTGATGTTTGGATAGGCAAGAATGCCGCAAACAATGATTTACTTACCTTTGGTTATGCTCACAAAAACGACACCTGGCTTCATGCAAAAGATGTTTCGGGCTCTCATGTAATCATAAAAAACCGATCGGGCAAAATCATTACCAAGCCTACTATTGAAAAAGTAGCAGCCATTACGGCCTATTACTCAAAATCAAAAAGTCAAGGATTGGCCGTTGTGCAATACACCATAAAAAAATATGTTGTTAAAGCAAAAGGTCGAAACCCAGGTGAAGTTCATTTGCTTAGCGAACAAACGATTCTTGTAACGCCGGCATTGCATGTAGATACGTGAAAATCTAAATCCAATGAATTCGATTAAGAATTATTTCTTTTCGTAATCAAACCCGAAAGCCGGAGAAAAACCGAGTATCTGATGGTATTGTGACGCAATACTAATATTAATGGTTTTGGTTTTCAAGGTAATACCAATACTAAGTGGTGAATTTGTATTTTGATACCCCCCGAAGATAATGACATGCGGTTTTGGCTCGTAACTCAGTCCTAATTTAAAATCACGTACTGAATTCAACCCTAATTTATATTCAGCATAAACTTTCACCTGCTTTGAAACCAAATAACAAATGCCTGCAGCAAGAAATGTCGGGATTCTTTCCATGCTGAGTGACGTAAGTTTCGTTGCAAATGGGTTATATATGGTGGCAGCCACTTGAATTAGCTTTGAAGGCTGATAGCAAATTCCGGCTTTGCCTAAAATCTTATTTTCGGAACCGATGGTTTGTTCAAATACGTTGATATCGATAATACTTATACCAAGACTAAACCGGTCGTTCACTTTTTTGGAATAGGCAAAGGCAATATTCGTTTGCCTTAAATTGGCAGTTCCCTCAAACTGAATAGTGATGGCACAGACATCCGTATTTGATATTTTATGAGAGATACCAAAGCCGCCCAATTTTAATCCGTGAAGGAAGAACTTATTACTAACCGTTATACCGATTAAATTTTGCGGAATTAGATGAGAAAAAGAGCATGTTAATGCGGCTGGATTTCCAAGGGCACTAAAGGAATTGCCTAATAACAAACTTTGATTGCCTAATGCGATACTTGGTATAGACATACTCTGATCATATTGCTGGGCCTTAACACTGGATGTAATTAATACACAGCATCCTATTAAAATGTTTCTCACAAAATGTTTTATTTTCATATCCTGTTATTCGTTTCCCGACAACCAAATAATGGCATTCATCAATAATTTCTGATGATCACCGTTGACTTCCGAACGATAACCTTTATAGAGCTTATCGTTTAAATCTCCAGTACCATCATCCACCGGGCTGCTGTCGCTCAATGCCACCACCTTTCCTTTCCCATAAGAGCAAACGGCCACCAACACGCCATGATTTTTATCCTTAGATTGTTTCGACACGCATAGTGCTTCTGCTCCTTTGCCAAGATGCATCTGGGTACCTCCTGAGATTTGTATTTCCTTTGGTCGTCCGTATTTGCCATCGAGTACGGGATGATTATCAATAGCAAAATGATCTGATTTTTGAGATATTTCCACTAAATCGAATTCAATAGGAATTGTTTTACCGGTGTTCAAATCGTTCCAGATATTGGGACTATCCCATTGATCTTTGTTACGATCACTTTTATCGTGGTCGGCGATCATAAATAAACCACCACCATGCTCCACAAATTGGAGTATGGCCATTTTTTCATTCGCTTCAAATTTCATATTGGGTTCATCTACAACAAAAATTTTATAGCGCGATAAATCTTGATCGTTAGTGCTATCGCCAAAGGTAATTTGAGCGTGAAAAGGCAGTGTTTCAACATAGAATCCTTCTTTGACACAATCGATGGCCCATGCGCTACAGGCACCCGTCCAATAATCCTCCTTGGTATCGGCGGTTATGTTTTCTTGTGCCGGCGTAGGAATTCGTTGTGGATTTGATTCATTGCTTTTGCCCTCCATCATTCTCCCCGTATTATTAAACCCCAAATTAAATTCATCGGCATCAATTACCCAATCGGCATTACCACACATCTCGGCTTTTGTGGCATCAAAAAGTATTCTCATTTTCTCTCCCGACGTGGTGGTTCCCTGAGGTTTGGTTTTCTTATTAGAACCACATGTAGCTAACACAAAACACACCAAAAGACTTAGAATAATTGTTCTCATATCGTATTAAATAATATTATTAGCATTCCCTCCATGATTTCATCGACGTTAAAATTCGAAATATAACACCCAAAAAGATAATCAAGCATAGACTACGATACATTAAAAAAAGCAACGAAGATTAAAGTTTCTCCAACAAGAAACTCGTCATTTTATGGTATAAATGATACCTTGTTTCCTTGCCACCAATACTATGATTTTTATTCGGATAAATTTCGCTATCAAATATCTTTTTTTGCTTCACCATTGCTTCAATCATCATCACACTATTTTGAAAATGAACATTATCATCAGCCATACCATGAATAAGAAGAAAGTTTCCTTTCAGGTTATTCACCATATTCACTGGCGAATTAAGGTCGTAACCACTGGCATTCTCTGCAGGGGTTCGCATATAACGTTCGGTGTAAATATTATCATAATACCGCCAGTTGGTAACCGGGGCAACGGCAATGGCCGCCTTGAAAACATCGGCTCCTTTGGTAATACAGGTGCTGCTCATAAACCCCCCGTAGCTCCAGCCCCAAATTCCAATACGCGAAGCATCCACATAACGCCATCTTGAAATTGTTTTTGCCGCTGCAATTTGATCCTCACTTTCCAATTTACCTAATTGCAAATACGTTTTCTTTCTAAACTCCTCACCTCGAAAACCAGTGCCGGTATTGTCGACAGAAATAATAATATACCCTTTTTCGGCAAGTAGCTGATACCATAGGTAGTTTGCTCCCATCCATCCGTTGGTTACCGTCTGAGAATTGGGTCCGCCATAAAC
>CANNQU010000102.1 GCA_947507965.1 Bacteroidota bacterium | reverse complement strand
GTGCTCAACCGATTTGCCAATACTGGCGATATTCAAAGCACATCATTACACCTGATGATTACGATGGCTCCTAACGATTACCTCGAACTTTATGTAGGGAACATCAATAGTTCAGACGATTTCAAATTTAATACCTTTAATTTATTTGCATTAGGTATGTAAAATATCTGTAACGGTTTATTAAAAGCTGTTCCAAAAAGTTTTCCTTTACTTGATTGAATAATAATAAGTAGAATGGATGTTTTCTTATTGAAAACTTACGTTCTATCTACCTCATTGTCATTTAATTGGTGAATTCGATTAACACGGCACCCTCCTGAAGGATGGATATGCCTTCTTTTCCTATGTTTTATTCTTGCTCAAGAGGTGCGTCTTAATCAGGACTCGATAGACACCGCTGTATATTAATTTTCTTAGAAAAACTTGTTTTTTTCATAATGGTAACATTGGAAATATGACATAAATCATTTTTAAAGTTATGCTTTTGAAATAACTTTGCTATGCATTTTGAAATGCTTCTTCAACAGAGGAGTATGTTTTTCAAAATATAACAAGAATAATTTCCAACAATAATCCTTTAATTTTTCAAGATAATGAACACAACTATCTTAAAACAACCAAAATCGATTCTCTTTATTTTTAACACCTTGCTACTCGTGTTTATGAGCTATTTTAGTTCAGCGCAAAATGGAGTAGGCGTAAATACCTCTACTCCGAAATCAAATTTTGAAGTCAATGGCTCGGTAGGACAGAAAGTAAATATCATTACGGCCAGTACCACATTGGATGCTACGCATAATATTATTTTGTGTAATAACACTTCGGGTGCAATAACGGTAACGTTGCCCGATGTTACCACCTGCACCGGTAGGGTTTATACCATCAAGCGAGAAGCTACCAGCACCGCAAATGTTACCGTTGCCGGAACCATTGATGGTGTTACCAACATCGTGATTACGAATGCCAAAGAGGCGGTGATACTGGTGAGTAATGGAACCCAGTGGATTACGGTGAGTAATAACAATTCGCCTTCGCCTACTTCTTGGAGTGTTAGTGGGAATGCAGGCACATCGTCGGCCACGAATTATATTGGCACTTCGGATGCCACCGATTTGGTATTAAAAACCAATGCCACTTCGAGAGTTACCGTTAGCAGTGCCGGGGTTACTACCATTGGTGGTGCCACCGATCATTTAAAGGTAGAAGCCGATGGTACTCTTTTATTGGAAGGTGCTGCTACCGTTTGGGATGATATCATGATTTTTCCAGATGCAACAACACGAGGAGGAAGTAATTCACCTGCATGGGGTGGTAGCTCACCCGCAGCCTTTAAAAAGAATGCAGGTGCAACGAGCCAAGGCGTTTTCTTAAATATGTTTTCGGCTACTACCGAACAGGAGCTTTATTTTGTGGTACAAATGCCGCATAAATATAAAGTAGGCACTACGCTTTATCCTCATGTACATTGGACCACCGTTACCGGTACTCCCACTGGAACCAATGTGGTATGGGGGCTTGAATATACGGTGACTGCTTTCGGTGGAAGTTATCCGAATACAACTACCTTAACAGCAAATTCGGTGATCGCACCAATTGGAACACCAACAGGTACCGGTCAGCACCTAATTACATCGCTTGGCACTATCAATGGGAGTGGCATAGGAATTAGTACCATTTTAGTGTGCCGGATTTACAGGGTAGCTGCCGATGGTGGCGATACTTTTGCTAATGAAACCGGGTTATTAGGCATCGATTTCCATTATGAGATAGACACGGAAGGAAGTCGTACGGAATTTGTAAAATAAACGAAGTAATAACCATAGGCATTCACTGAATAGTGTTTGCTCCACACGAACTATAATACGCGATGAGCAATATATTTCGTTGCTTCGCTTACTCCCATCGTATAAAAATGAAGTACGGGTACTCCAGCGTTTTTAAGCTCCTTGCATTGTTGAACACACCATTCTAATCCTACTTGCTTAACGCTCTCATCACTACATTTTTCTACTTCCTTTACTAAATCTGAAGGCATGGCGATGCTAAATATTTTAGCTAAAGCAGTAAGCTGTTTTCTGCCGGTGAGTGGTTTTATTCCGGGAAATATAGGAACATGAATACCTTCTTTGGTACAACGGTCTACAAAGTCGAAGTATTTTTTGTTGTCGAAAAACATTTGCGTTACGATGAAATCGGCACCCGATGCTACTTTCCTTTTTAAGAAATCCATATCGCTGTCAAAACTTATGGCTTCATAATGTTTTTCGGGATAGCCGGCTACTCCGCAACAGAAACGAGAGGCCGTAGCTTCAATAATTTCTTCATCAAGATATTTCCCTTGGTTTAGGTCTTGAACCTGTTGTAAGAGTTCCAAAGCATTTTTATTGCCATTTTTATCGGGTACAAAATGGGTTTCATTTTTGGCGTTGTCGCCCCGAAGCACCAATACATTATCGATTCCTAAAAAGTTTAAATCGATCAACGCATTTTCTGTTTCCTCTTTACTAAAACCACCACAAATTAAATGAGGCACCGTATCTACTTTGTATTTATTCATGATCGCTGCGCAAATCGCTACCGTTCCGGGGCGCTTTTTGGTCGATATTCTATCTTCGGTGCCATCCGGCATTTTCTTTACAATAAATTCTTCCCGGTGGTAGGTTACATCAATAAATGCGGGTTCAAATTCCATCAACGGATCGATACCTTTAAATACATTCTCAATGCCTTTCCCTTTGAGTGGAGGCAAAATTTCAATTGAAAATAATGTTTTTCCTTTCGCGTTTTTTATATGTTCGGTGATGTGCATTTAATATTTTTATACTTTTATTAGATGGATGAGAAATCGTTTATTTTTTGCTTCAAGTATATTATTTTTATAGATAATTCAAATTCGGACTTAACCATTTTTCCATATCTTCTAGTTTCATTCCTTTGCGCTGTGCATAATCCTCTACTTGATCTTTACTTATTTTTCCCAGTCCGAAATACTTGCATTCTTTATTCGCAAAATACCAGCCACTCACACTGCTTGCTGGCCACATGGCATAGCTCTCGGTGATGATGGTTCCGATGTTTTTTTCCACCTCCAACAATTTCCATATCGTTTTTTTTTCGGTATGATCGGGGCATGCAGGGTAGCCCGGAGCTGGCCTTATTCCTTGATATTTTTCATTGATTAAATCGTCGTTTCCAAGGTTCTCCTTTGTTGCATATCCCCAATATTCTGTTCTTACCAAGTGGTGCATCTTCTCAGCCAAAGCCTCAGCCAGTCTATCGGCGATGGCTTTTATCATAATGCTGTTATAGTCGTCTAAATCGGCCTCATACTTCTTTGCTTCTTCATCGGCACCTAAAATACTCACCACAAACGAACCCATATAATCGCATCGTCCGGAGGATTGAGGCGCTATAAAATCGCTAAGTGAATAGTAGGCTTGTCCTCTGGTTTTTTCGTTTTGTTGACGCAGATGATGGGTGGTCACTGATTCCTTTCCAACGGTTAGAATAACATCATCACCATGGGCATTTGCTTCAAAGAGGCCAATCACTGCTTTAGCTTTTAAAATTTTGGAATCGAGTACCTTTCGAAGCAATAATTTAGCATCGTTATATAGTTTCGTTGCTTCACCACCAATCATTTCATCGCTTAATATGGCCGGGAATTTCCCATACATCTCCCACGTATTAAAAAAGGGAGTCCAGTCAATTAAGTCAACCAATCGATTCAGTTCAAAATCTTCAAAAACGGTGATTCCTAGTTTATTGGGTTTCACTATTTCAGCCGTATTCCAATCGATGGAAATTTTTTGTGCTCTTGCTTTCTCTATTGAAACAAAAGTTTTCGTCTCTCTTCTGTTTTTATGCTGCTCTCGCATCTTCGCGTACTCGGCTTTAATAGAAGCATGAAATACCAAACCCGATTCTTTTCCTAGCAAGCTACTCGCTACCGGAACACTGCGAGAAGCATCGAGAACATGCACTACCGAACCACTATAATAGGGGTCAACTTTTACTGCAGCATGAATTCGTGAGGTGGTAGCACCTCCAATTAGTAAGGGGATGGTGAAGCCCAAACGTTCCATTTCTTTAGCCACATGAACCATCTCATCCAAACTAGGTGTTATAAGGCCACTGAGGCCAATAATGTCGGCATTGATTTCTTTTGCTTTGGCTAAAATTTTATCTGCCGAAACCATCACACCCATATCTATTATTTCGTAGTTATTGCATCCCAGCACTACCCCTACAATATTTTTGCCGATATCATGCACATCGCCTTTTACCGTGGCCATTAATATTCTTCCGGCAAAACTACTGGCACCTTCTTGTTTTTGTGCTTCGATGAAGGGGGTTAAAACGGCCACGGCTTTTTTCATTACACGTGCACTTTTTACCACCTGAGGTAAAAACATTTTCCCGGCTCCAAATAAGTCGCCAACAACGCTCATGCCAGCCATCAGTGGTCCCTCGATGACATCGAGTGGCCGATTGCTTTGCTTCCTGGCTTCCTCCGTATCTTGTTCTATAAAATCGGTGATGCCTTTCACTAACGCATGTTTCAATCGTTCTTCAACGCTAGTGCTACGCCATGCTTCATCAACTACTTCAACCTTGCCTTTTGCTTTTATGGTTTCGGCAAAGGCTACCAGTCGTTCGGTAGCGTCGGCTCTTTTATTCCATAATACATCTTCAACGCGCTCCAACAATTCCTTGGGTATCTCGTCGTAAACTTCTATCATACCGGCATTTACAATGCCCATATCCATGCCATGTTGGATGGCTTTGTAAAGAAATGCGGCATGCATGGCTTCACGCACGGTATCATTGCCTCGAAAAGAAAAAGAAATATTGCTTACCCCACCGGAGACTTTTGTAAAAGGCAAATTTTCTTTTATCCATTTTGTGGCATTAATAAAATCGACAGCGTAATTATTATGTTCGTCAATACCGGTTGCCACCGTTAAAATATTGGGGTCAAAAATAATATCCTCTGCGGCAAACTTTACCAGGTCAACCAAAATCGTATAGGCACGTTGGCAAATGGCGATTTTCTTTTCAAAGGTGTCGGCTTGCCCTTCTTCGTCGAAGGCCATCACTACTGTGGCGGCTCCAAAACGTTTAATTATTTTGGCTCGTTCAATAAATTTTTCTTCCCCATCTTTTAATGAAATAGAGTTTACAATGCCTTTGCCTTGCATACATTTAAGACCGGCTTCGATGATCTCCCATTTGGAGGAATCGACCATTACCGGTACACGAGAGATATCAGGTTCGGAGGCAATTAAATTGAGGAATTTGGTCATGGCGGCTACCCCATCGAGCATGCCTTCATCCATATTCACATCAATAATTTGTGCTCCGTTTTCTACCTGTTGCCTTGCCACCGATAGCGCACTATCATAGTCGCCCCCTAATATCATACGAGCGAAAGCCTTACTGCCGGTAATATTGGTTCGTTCACCAATATTCACAAAATTGGTTAGCTCTGTTATTTGTAATGGCTCCAAGCCACTGAGTTGCATATTGGTCATTCCTTGTTTTTTATAAATTAAACCATCTCGTTACCTTTTAAATTCTCTTGGTTTATAGTTAGCGGCATGTGCTGCAATTTCTTTAATATGTTCAGGCGTTGTTCCGCAGCAACCACCTACAATATTGAGGAAGCCGGCTTGCAAAAAGTCTTCTATCTGATCGCACATACGATGTGGCGTTTCATCGTATTCGCCAAATTCATTGGGTAGTCCGGCATTGGGGTAACAACTCACATAACACGTGGCGTGGTTCGATAAGAGTTCTAAATAGGGGCGCATGGCACTTGCTCCCAACGCGCAATTAATTCCAACACTAAGTGGATGGGCATGTTTTATGGAAGTATAAAAAGCTTCAATGGTTTGGCCCGAAAGCGTGCGACCACTTGCATCGGTAATGGTACCGGAAATGGATATTGGCAGTACTATGCCCGTTTCGTCAAATATTTCGAGGCAGGCGTATATGGCAGCTTTCGCATTGAGGGTATCGAATATCGTTTCTATTAAAAGTAAATCGACACCACCGTTTATTAAGGCAAGCACTTGCTCCCGATAGGCATTTTTCACTTGATCGAAAGTCACCGTTCTGTATTCCGGGCGGTTTACATCGGGCGATAAACTTAAGGTACGGTTCATGGGGCCTATGGCACCCGCTACAAAACGCGGCTTGGAGGGGTCTTTGGCCGTAAACGCATCGGCAGCATCGCGTGCAATTTTTGCAGCAGCTAAATTCAATTCAGTGGCCAAACTTTGCATTTCATAGTCCTCTAACGAAACGGTTTGGCAGTTAAAGGTATTGGTCTCAATAATATCGGCTCCGGCTTCCAAATATTCCTTGTGGATGGCTTCGATAATATGGGGTTGTGTTAAACATAACAAATCGTTATTCCCTTTAATATCTTTAGGCCAGTTTTTAAATCGCTCCCCTCGGTAATCCTGCTCTTCCAACTTATATTGCTGAATCATAGTGCCCATGGCACCATCTAAAATCAGAATTCGTTGTTCTAACGCTTCCTCTAGTGCTGTTTTTTGTTTTGCTATGTTAGTATTCATTGATGCTTCGGGTATTAAAGATAAAAAACGAATGTCCATCGTCAATTTTAAATGGACTAATAAATAGTTGCTTACCCAAAAAGTTACAAGAGAATTAAATTAATTCACCTTATCTTTTCTCAATGTTCATCAAGAACTTGAGATAGGAGTTAGCACCCACCAAGTTGGGTTGCCAAGACATCATAGGGCCTAATCCCTCCGTCTTTCTGGATAAGTGGTGCAAATATAAAGGTTACGAATGAGAATTGCAACTGCGTTGTTTTTTTTGTTTTATGGAAGAAGCCTAAAGCGGGTATTTCAGTATTTGATATGCTGGCGGAAATAAAATGATCCGCAAGGACCTTATCAATGATGTTTCGTCATTCGTATTCTGAAGCCCCTTTTTCGCAGATACTAGATCGAAGAACAAGGTACCATTGACGTATTTTGATGCTAACGTTATTTCCTTTTAAGAAGGAGATCCTTCCTCCGTCAGGATGACAATACAACACGTATTATTAGGGATAATGTAAGCCTGAAGGTTGGAATGTTTTTAGTAAATACACCCTGTTGTATTGTCCAGATGAAGGAAGGATCTCAAAAAAAAAGCCTATAAATACCGTTCATCTGATGCCTTCAACACCCTCATGAAGCGACGGAAAACCGGATGCAGATACCCTCTTGTATTCTCATCCTGACGCAGGAAGGATAACAAAAACCAACGATATAAACAACGCTAAT
>CANNQU010000101.1 GCA_947507965.1 Bacteroidota bacterium | reverse complement strand
ATCTCCGTAACTGAAGAAATGATATTTTTCTTTGATCGCCACATTATAGGCTTCAATCAAAAAATCGTAACCGGCAAATCCGGCCGACATCATCAATAATGTGCTCTCACTCATGTGGAAGTTTGTAATCATGGAGTTGGCAAGGCTGAATTCATAGGGTGGAAAGATGAATTTATCGGTCCAGCCGTTATACGGATTCAAGGTTTTATTGGCAGAAACAGACGATTCAATGGCTCGCATGGAGGTAGTACCTACAGCGCATATCTTTTTGCCATTGCTTTTTGCTCTGTTTACGATATCACAATTATCCTGTGTTATCATCACTTGCTCGCTATCCATTTTGTGTTTCGTCAAATCTTCTACTTCTACTGCACGAAATGAGCCCAATCCGGTATGTAAGGTTATATCGGCGAAACGAATGCCTTTAATTTCCATACGTTTGATTAGCTCACGGCTAAAGTGCAGCCCGGCTGTAGGAGCAGCTACGGCACCTACTTCACTGGCAAACAACGTTTGATATCGTTCCATATCGCTAGGCTCCGCTTCGCGCTTTAAGTATTTCGGAATGGGGGTCTCACCTAGATATCCAATGGCTTTGCGAAAGTCAATATCATCACCATCGAACAAAAAACGAATGGTACGGCCACGAGAAGTGGTGTTATCTACTACTTCGGCTACCAGCATATCATCATCACCAAAATATAATTTATTGCCTACTCGTATTTTACGAGCCGGGTCAACCAATACATCCCATAGGCGTAATTCCTTGTTCAGTTCACGCAATAAGAAGACTTCTATCTTGGCGCCTGTTTTTTCTTTATTGCCCCAAAGACGTGCAGGAAATACTTTGGTATTGTTTACAATCATCACATCTTCATCGCCAAAATACTCTAAAACATCTTTAAACATTCGATGTTTTATGGTTTGGTTCTTCCGGTCTAATATCATCAATCGGCACTCATCACGATTTTTTGAAGGGTATTTTGCGATTAATTGTTCGGGTATTGTAATTTTAAATTGAGATAATTTCATATTATTTGGCGCGTATTTTGCCTAATTTTGGGTTTGCAAAAGTAACATTTCATTCTGTATATTTACCAAAATTTATTAAATGCGCTACAAATCAGTAATATTAGGCTTTTCATTCTTTTTTTTAATGGCTACGGTGCCCGGTAAAGGACATTTGTCTTTCGAGGAATCGTTTCGCGATTTAGAACGTGTTAAACAAGGTGGAATTTATTCTTATTCTTTCATCTTTGCCAATGTAGGGGAAAAGAGGGTGAAGATATCATCGGTAATTGCTTTTAGCGATTGCCTTACCATTATGCCTCTCAAAGACAGCCTTTATGAGAACGATGAGGATGGAGAAATTATCATTGAATTTGATACCAACAAGCACGCAAAGGGCGATTTTGCTTTTGCTATCGACGTAAACTCTAACGCCGATAATAAGAAGGTGAAACTGAAGCTATTTGGTACGTTGGAATAAAAGGTGATGAGGGTTTCGCAAATACCTTTCGATCACTCATAAATCTTCCCCGGATTCATGATCCCTTCCGGATCGAACACCTTTTTTATGCTTCGCATGATATTCAACTCCGTATCACTAAAAATTATATTTAGGTATTTCTTCTGCACATAACCAATGCCATGCTCCCCACTGATGGTACCTCCAAGGCTTTTACAGAGTTCGAATAGTTCACGTATCCCTTCGTTTTCTACCTTCATCCATTGCTCTTCTGTTAATTTATCTTTCAAAATATTAACATGTAAATTGCCATCCCCGGCATGGCCAAAGCAAACCGATTGGAAACCGAATTTTTCTCCTATTGCTTTTACACCCTGTAATAACTGTGGCAAAAAGGCGCGTGGAACGACGGTGTCTTCCTCTTTATAAATGCTTCGCTGTTTTACCGCTTCTCCTATGCAACGACGAATTTTCCACCATTGCTCTTTTTGATCATAGGTATCCGCAAGCATTACATCTTTGCTATTATATTGGTAGGTAATTTCGCTTATTAGCTCGCAGTCTTTGAGTAATTGCTCTTCGTAATTTCCATCGACTTCAATAAGTAATACGGCATTGGTTTCTTTGTCAAAATCGATGCTTTTTCCAATGAAGGAATAAGCACAAATTAACGCATCACGCTCCATAAACTCAATGCATGAAGGGGTGATTCCTGCTTTCAACACCGCGGTAACGGCCTTGCAAGCGTCTATCGCATCGTTAAAAGGAACCCACAATAAAATATTTTTTTGAGGCAACGGAATTAATTTCAGTACGATCTTAGTAACGATTCCAAGGGTGCCCTCACTTCCTACGACGAGCTGTGTAAGATTTAATCCTGTGGCATTTTTTAAGGTGTTGGCTCCGGTCCAAATTATTTCACCACTCGCTAATACCATCTCTAAATTTAATACATAATGACTGGTAACGCCATATTTCACGGCTCTTGGCCCTCCAGCATTTTCGGCAATATTTCCACCTAAACTGCAACTCCCTTTACTAGCTGGATCGGGTGGGTAAAAGAGCTTCTTTAGTTTTGCAGCATTTTGTAATGTTTCATTGATGACTCCCGGCTCCACTATCGCTTGCAAATTTTCTTCATCGATGGAGATAATCTTATTCATTCGCTCTAAGCTTAGTAATAGCCCTCCATAAACAGGTAGTGCTCCTCCACTTAACCCGGTACCGGCACCACGAGGCGTAATCGGTATATTAAACTTGGAACAGCATGTTACAATCCATTGGATTTCCTCTATCGCGGAAGGTTTTGCTACAAGTTCCGGGAAAAAGGAAAGATCTTCTGTATAATCATGTGAATAATCGAATAGTGTTTCGGCGTCATAAAAGAAAATATCCGGTGGTGTTTTTAGGGATAATTCGTTACGGAATTCAGGCGTTATTTTATTGAATGAGTTCACGATTTTTGTTGCTTTTATTATTCCTCGACCATTAATTTTTCGGTCCGAATTTTTCCATTCGCGATTATTTTAACTAGGTAGATACCCTTTTCGAGGTGGTCTAAAAGGAGTGATGTCTCGGGTGAATTAATCGTCGCGTTATAAATCGTTTTCCCGGTGATGTCGAGTATCTCTACCTCGGCATTGCCCCATAAAGAGTTGATTTTAATGGTGGTTTTTCGAGTCGTGGGGTTGGGAAATATACTTATGGTCTCGTTTTCTATTGGGGTGTTATTTAAACCTAGCATATAAGCTGTGGTGAAATGATATCGTATCTCACTACCAAAATCCATATTGAAGTTTTTAAGAAGTGATCCACTCATATTTCTGAAATATACATAGCCAGTACCAGCCGTACTTTGATTGGCCCACCAGCTCATACCGTCGCCACCATCGTCATTAACCCAAAAAGTATAACAACCTACGGCCAAATGAATGGTGTCCTTATAAACCGTATTGGCTGTTGTCATCGTGTTTTTCTCGTACACGGTAAGTCCATTCCAGTCAGTAATTTTATAGCGATTCTCGGTAGGCAGGTTGTTTGTTTTAAACCAAATGATCATATTGGTATCGTGTTTTGGCGTTATGGTTACCACGCTATTGGCTTTATTATCAAGAGTCCAATCGTCGGTAACATTATTTACTTTTATTATTTCTGCCTCAAACAAGCTACCGTTAACAGCGCCGGTCCAGTTGAAGTTGGGTAAAATTATTTGTTGCGTTTTATTAAATGGTATTTTACCGTTCCAAGTATAATTCGCTTTAACCCCATTGCTTAAGCCATACTTGATGATACAGGAAGTGATTTCGTTTTTACCTTGGTTCTTTATTTCAATAATCGGATTATAACACACCGGATTGAGGCGGCGATAATTTTCATTGGTACTGGGCGAAATAATATTCGTCAGGGACGCATCATTATTAAAATTGTAATTACCATACTGCACAAATACCGAGCTGATAGCATAACAAGGCGTTTGATTACCCGTCCAGGAATACGGGTCGTAATTTACATCAATACTATCTTTAGCTCCCGGATGCAGTTGTGTTGCCGTTAAATCAAAAGTAAACGTATTTACTTTAGTTCCAGGACACCAATTGGCACGATTATATATCCAGGTGCCACCTTGCGGATAGATTGGGTTTTTTCCGCAATCGTCACGCCAAAGGTGCATTTTCCCTAAACTAGTATTATTGAGAAGAACTTCTGCACTTTCATCATAAAATTCGGCTGCATTTTGATCGTTATCGCCACCATGTCCCGAAGAGGTAAACTGAAAGGAAGCGCTTTGGGTGCCCGGCAATACCGCTATTGCTTTGAGTGGTAACTGGGTTGTTTCAAACTGTGTGGAATTGCTGTAACCCATACAGTTGGCTCCTCCACTGCCCCATACATTTTCAATTTTTAAAACATCGCGAGCTGGTGTGCCTTCAATAAAATAGAATTCTACGGTGGCGCTGAAGCCACTGCTATAACCCGAATATACGCATCGCATGGTGCCCGAATCTTTTAATAAGCCGGCGAAGTCGGTGACATCAAACCAATACCGATGTTGCCAACTCGGTAAATAACCATTGCTGCCTGCACCTTGCATATACGTGCCGTAAGGAGTGATCACCCTCCCCAATTCATATTTCTCGGTGCGTTCGGTTTTTTTCCATGTGGTGTCATGCTTACCTGCACTGGTGTCGATGCTAGCCACACTCGAATCGAAGATCCCTAAGGCCTTTAAGTATTGTATGTGGTTTGTGTAATCCCAGCCACTGCATCCACTGCTGGCGCAACCTAGACTATATTTCATCAATATCTGCCGGTATGTTTTCGACCCATCAGGAAACGCCCCTTTGAAGTCGTAATTGCCATAGGAGGTCATATTCATTTTGTTTTGAAAACGAAAATAGGTCGTATCTCCATTGGAGGCAAATACAAGGGTTGGCAAATAAATAACAAGTAGTAGCAATAATCTTTTCATATACATGGGATTGGCTGCAAAGAACATAATAAATAAATAGAATACAAAATATGAATGATGAAGTAGATGCATCCCAAATGATGGCTATTAACTTGATGGTACTGCCTAAATTCCAATCGAAATTTGTTGTTTTGATAAACTGCTTTTTGAGAATCGGATGGTTTACTTAACCTAATATAAATGGATATCTTTTCTTGCCCAGTATTTTTATTGCAAGAAAATTCATTTCATTTCATGCCTTCGAAAAAGACAATTCTTTTGGGTCAACGGGATGGCCGTGTCGTCGATTATTTTTTTTTATTCAAAAGGAGTGCGTATCGTTTTGTGTACGCTTGATTGTTTTTAATTTAATTTATCTAAATATTTTTTTTCGCCAAAAGACAGGACGGTTAGAAGTGCCTTTTATTAAGGATTGTGTGGCTATTATATAATACATTAACGGGCGGGAGATTATATTTAAATTTATTTTTATAGATTTTGTGTCTGGTAATTTGTGCTTTATATTTGAGTCATGAATCGAATTCAGATTCTTTTATTGATTGCTGACCTTCCAACCTTCAGTTAAATAAATTAAGGCTATACAGCCGGGCAACGTTAAGTAAAATAGGACACTCGGAAATTCTCGGTATCCGATTATACGATAGGGTAAATTGGTGCTTCATCTGATTATTTTCAACTTAAGAGAAACGTTTTTTTCGCTTATTCTTTAACCTACTGTAATGATATTAAACAATTAAATTCATCGTCTTTTCCACCATTTATAAATGAAACGATTCACCAAATTATTAATTTTCGCATCCATATTTTTGGGAAGCCAAATGGATGCCCAGGACCTTAATGTCGGACATATTACCAGTGCAACTTCAGATATTTCGGTAGTTGGAAGTGGGTCGTTATATATTTCAGGCCATATGACCATTTCCTCCACCGGTATTTATAAAAATGATGGCAATGTTGAAATAAAGGGCAATATTACCAACGACTTTTCGGGTATGGCAGAAGGCAATGGTGCCACCCTACTCACCGGAACTGCTGTGCAAACCATTGCCGGCGCTCAATTATTTAAGGTTTATAATGCCACCATAAACAATACGTTTAACACCACGTCGGCTATCGTGCTAAGTAATTCATTAAGTATTGGTGGCACTGCCACATTCACCGATGGAATCGTGTCGACGGGAAGTACTAAAGTCATTCTGCTCGCTGGTGCATTGGCATCCGGTCAATCATCGACTTCACATGTAAAAGGTACGGTTGAAAAAATAGGAAACACGGCCTTTGATTTCCCGGTAGGCGACGGCGTAAAATTGCGAACTGCGTCGATATCGGCTCCGAGTATCTCAAGTGATGCCTTTTCAGCCGAATATGTGCGCGCTACGCCAGCCACTGGTACACTAGGTTCAGGCATTCATCATATATCAAGCTTGGAATATTGGAATATTTATCGTACGGCAGGTAGTTATAATCCTATAATCACCCTAAGCTACGATGCTTCCTATTCACAAACCGACACCGTAGCCGATTTACGTGTTGCAAGTTTAATAACAGGTGTTTGGACCGATAAAGGCAGAGATGGGGCTTCGTCTGCTTTATCCGTTATTGCAACGGTACTATCGAGTAGTTTTGGTGCCTTTACCTTAGCAAGTAGTACGTCATTAAACCCTCTGCCAATGAAACTTCTTAGCTTCAAGGCAACATTGAATAGGTTAAAAAACAGGGTTGATTTACGATGGGCTACCGCAACGGAGAAAAATAGCGACTATTTTATTATCGAACGTTCTGTAAATAGTATCGACTGGTCAGAAATTTTACAACAAAAAGCAGCAGGTAATAGCATCTCTTTGCTTCAATATGAAGCATTTGATGATGCACCATTTATGGGCACCGTTTTTTACCGTATAAAAGAAATCGATTTCGATCAGAAGTTTACGTATTCCTCGGTGCAATCGGTAACGAAAAACAGTGATGAATCAATACTAGTGATTTCTCCCAACCCAATAACCAGCACAGCACGAATTAACTTCATGGCAATTGCGGATGGCGAATTTCAGCTAGAAATAACCAATACCCTCGCCCAAATAGTGCTATACCAAAACATTTTCTTACAGCGTGGCGAAAATAAAATTGAATTAGAAATGGAGCAATTCAATCCTGGAAGCTATTTCATCAAAATTTCTTCAGCTCATACTTCAAAAATTTACATACAAAAAATTATAAAATCCAATTAAACTTTAAACTAAAGAATACCATGAATATCTTACTCACACAACAAATAAAAAAGGCAAAACACGTTTTTGTTGTTTTTATTCTACTTCTTTATTCCTCTGTAATTCAAGCCCAAAATGGGGTAGGCGTAAATACTACTTCCCCGAAATCCAATTTAGATGTTAATGGAT
>CANNQU010000100.1 GCA_947507965.1 Bacteroidota bacterium | reverse complement strand
TAAAAGATTATTTGAGCCACTGCATCGGTCGCCAATGCAAGAGGTCATTGAAGGCTGCCAGAAAAAAACACTAGAATCTTACCAAACAGCAGCACTATTTGGTAATTTAACAGGGTTGTTGTTGGCTTTTAGTTTTGGGAGTACAAAGCAATAATTATGTCAGCTTTTTTTGGTTTTAAGTGATAAATAAATGGAAAATCCGTTCACCTTGACCACCCTTCGCCGATTTCGTTTGACCAGGAAGAACTTTGGTACTCAATACTGTTCCTGGTCAATCGTTTCCGGATTTAGGTGGTCAAGGCCCCTGGATTTTCCACATAAAGAGGTAAATCCACTCTTTGTTACTCCTTATTGCCACAAGATTTAAAGCCAATTTGTCGTGGCGAAGCGGGACCAGTGTTGCTGAATTTTCCACCTTTTTAATGCAAACTGACTATTTTGTATTTATATTTATAAAAACATATTATGAAAACAATCATAGGCTTTATTATTTTCTTTTTGCTTTCCTGTAATTCTCAACCAAAGGATAAAACTATTGGTAAAAACGACGGAGAAATAAAGCAAGTAAGTATCAACCTTGATATTGCCTGTGCATATTCAAATGAAATATCATCAGAGAGTATTTACACCTTTTCTGCCGGGAATGATGCAGAACTTGCCATAAAAAAGATCATTGCTCAAACAGGGTTACCCCAGAATTTTAAAATAGCCGCTGCAGATGTCGATAATGCTATTGCTGTAATTCAAACAGAAAATGATCAACAGGTACGATATATCTTATATAACCAGGAATTTTTTAAAATAGTAGAAGAGAAGACGCAAAGTAAATTTGCTGCCCTAAGCATACTTGCCCATGAAATAGGTCACCACCTATCTGGGCATACTTTAAATAAAGGCGGAAGCAGGCCTTTGCTGGAACTTGAATCAGATAGATTTTCTGGATTTATTTTAAAAAAAATGGGAGCCTCTTTGAGTGAATCTCAGATAGCAGTAAGAACTTTTTGTTCAAAAGACGGTTCCAGTACGCATCCACCTCAAAAAGCCCGGCTTGCCTCAATTACCAACGGATGGATGGATGCCGATCAAAGTATAAAACTTCCGGTTACCGCCTCGGAAAATATAGGAAGTCCAGTTAAATATACACACCAGATTTCTGTAGCGCCAAAGTGGTCCTTGGCATTCAGATCGAGAGTTTTAACTGCAGTCGAATTGCAAATAATAAATACTCCCAATAACCCCGAAAAAATAAATATCGATGCCAATACATTAATTGCTGCATTACAACCCAATTCCAAACTAATATTAATAAATGAAGCCGGCCCCTCTTTTTTTAAAATCAGTGCAATGATCAACGGCGTAATGAAAACTGGGTTTATTGCAAAAAAGGTATATCAACAAAGTACTATTGTTCCACTATAGATAACTGAAAAAAGCCCCTTACATTTTGGTAAGAGGCTTATGCTTATGGATTAAAACTATTTTAATACCTGATATAAGTAACAGTTGTTACGGTATATGTAGGTGGTGAATAAGTGCTGTAAGAAGGTAAAGAATAAGTGCTATAAGAGTTATAACTCGGAAGACTGTAAGTAGAATAGGTAGATGGCAAGCTGTAACTACTTGAATTGGAGTAAGTATTCCCATAATTGTTGTAATCACTATAGGTTTTAGTGCCAATGCTGCCGGTATAAGGGTTTACATTTCCCAAAGTACTGTAGTTATCAAGTTTTGTAGAATTGGGGCTGCTCCGGTAATGTGGGGCCACATAAGTCCCGTTACTGCGGGTATATCCACTTACATAAGTTTGAGAAAAACAGTTGAATGCTGCAAATAAGACGATTGATAATGCGATTAATTTTTTCATAATGTTTGTTTTAAGATTTTTTAAAATTGTTATGTTTGATACTGATTTATAATAAAAGGCTTCAGAGGTAACCATTAAAGACAAAATATTTTTAAAGCACTACGGTTTTAATATGAAGCCAGCCTATATGAATAGTAGAACTATAACCACTACCATTCATAAAATTGCCTAAAAAGGTCACTTTTACCCAATCGCCGCTTCGTTGGTTGATAATGATACTTTCATTTTTTGCTATTGCTCCAAGAATTACAGATTTTGTACCAGGCCCACTTCTCAAATTACAATTGGAAGTTGTACTGGATAACTCAAACATATTGTCGCTGTTACTATTGCTGTTATTTGTGGACGTACGGGAAGTTGTTCCATGGGTATTTTCTCTACCCCAGATAACTCCGCAATGAGGGCATCTTTGTCCTATCCTGGAACTGGAAGAAACAGCTCCTCCACAAGAACCACAGCTTTTTGAAATTGTTGTGTATGATTGGGCCTGGGCTACATTGATAAATAAAGTAGTTGCTAATAATAAATTGATGGTAAGCAGTAATCTTTTCATTTTTTTTAAGTTTTATACTTATCTATAAAATTCCTGACAAGAGGTAACCATCATTAAAAAAATAAATTTAATCAGTATCTAAGCTCCCCTTAATGCCTTAATATCATAAAAAAAAAAACCCCTATCTTTTACAGATAAGGGCTTGATCTTTTGCTTTGTTATTAATTTTTTTATTCTTTATTGTCTGAAGATTGAAAGGATTTGATATATTCCGAATTGTCAAATTTTACTTTACTCTTGCCATCATTACTTTTCAGTTTCATTACCTTTTTTTCAATCTTTGCCTTTTCTGGTTTAAAATCTGGATTATTTGTAGCTTTGGCAAAACCAGCTTCTACCATTAATAAACCCAGTTCGTTGCCATTTGCCAGATAGGTTTTTGCGATAGCTCTACCATATTTATCAGTATTGGTCTGTTCAATTTTTACTACCTGTCCAAAACATAATTTTCCTAAATTGTTTTTTGCTGCCTGGTAAAAAGGCATTCCCTTTTCCGGAGCATCAATACCCTCCATTCTTATTCTTTTTGTAGTAAGATTGTCTAACAGCAAATCATAGGTATCTCCATCTACTATTTTAATCACTTTGCCACTTAATCCTGTTTTGTCAGTAGTATCATTTTTTGAGTAACAGCCAAGCATTAGCAGGGAAAGAAATAGTAGGTACTTCATTTTATAAACTATTTATAATTAGATTTTTTACTTTTTCAGAAGAAGAATTAATAATGGGTTTACATATTATTGTGCCCCCAGAATCTTTTAACCATTTCTCCCATAAATAACTCAGTTTTTGAGCTTCCAGTAAATCCTTACTTTGAACTTTGGGCTGAATTCCGCAGACCAGCCATTTAGCAGTAGTATTCAATTTTACAGGAATAATTCCGAATTGCCTTTCTTGTACCTCTTTTTTCCAGTTTAACCCTTTCATTTTAGATAATAGTATAGATGTAGTGGTTGATTGGTCATTGGTTTTAATACCATGAGCTTTGTCTTCAAAATCAAAATAACCATCAGTCAGTATCATCACTTTATTGTTGTACCTGTTATCAAGATCACTGTTTATCTGGTCATTAAAATACTGCCATATATCCACCCCGGCAAAATCACTGGTCTTATTTCCTAATAATGCTTGCTGATAAAGTAAAGCAAGTTGTAATGAAAAATTGGCCTTGAATTGATTCAGTTTAACCAGTTTCTCTGCTGCCGTATATTTCCCCATATCAATGGACAGATTATTTTCAAAAGTATTGCCTGGTAATGAACTCATTTTTTGAGGAATTATCCGAATAGAAAATTTATCATTTGATTTTACTACAATATTTCTCTGAACCGATTTTTCAAATTTTTCAAAAACAGCACGGATTGCATTGGTATCTATATTCACCTGGTCCGGCTTTTGAATAATTCTGTCACTTAAATCCAGCACAACAATGTAATTATCATTAGCAGGGGTATTCGTGACTATTTCAGCATTTGAAGAACAGGAGATCAAGCCAGTTATAATTGCTAAAAGAGATAATATATTTTTCATTTTAAAATAGTTTTAAGATTTACTAATTCAGATTGGCCGTTTCAGCACTAAGTACCTGATGAAAGTTTCTATAAATACTTTCGCATGCTATTTTCTTGGCTTCATTATCATTTGTTCCATTCAAGTATTGTAACCATCCGGCGTAGAAATTTTCTATATTACGTAAAAGCGTCTCCGGTTTAGTTACCGCTCTTTCCAGTTCTTTTTTAAGATTTTCAATAGTCAGTTTCAATCCGTCAATCAATTTTTGTAATTCAGAGATTTCCAGTTTATGTCTGATTATTTCATTTTCAATTTCCCTGATGCGTTTTTTTATCCCCTTTATTTCAATCTCCGCTTTGGCATTTACGTTTTTCTTCTCATGCTCCTTTATGGCAGCTTCATATATAAAACCCCATAGCAGGTAGGTGGCAAATCCAAATGCAAGTACCAGATAAAAATTCACACTCTTATACCATACCCAACTGGCGTCAGCAATACCCATCATACCCTTTAGTTCATGAATACCACTGTCTATTTTATAGGCTATTAATCCATCTATAGATAAGCATACCAAAGTCGCCAACGTAATTTTAAGCCATTGCCATTTAGAGCTATCATGAAAAATGTGCGGAAGTGTACCAAATCCAAAAAACAAGAAAGCACCGAGATATACAAACAACAGGTGAGCACTTGGCTGAAATATCCCTTTGGCATCAAAGATGGAATTCAACATTAATGAAACATCATCTCCACTGCTGTTATTTACCATTTGCTGCATGTTTCTGAAGAAAGATGCATTCATAGCAGAGGCATAAAAGAATATGAGATAAACCGAAATCAATATCCCTAAACCGACATATAGCCAGAATCTGGCGGGATTGTAAAGGCTTCTGATTTTTCCTTCAGCCATTAATATTTTTTTTAGTTCAATATTATCCTTTTGCTGTTTTACCTGGTTTTCCTTGTCGGCTATAATTACTTCTTTGATATGCAGCTGGTCCTTTTCCTTGGCATTTTTTTCAGTTTCTTTTAAAGTAACTTCAGATTCAATCTGTTTTTTTAGACGCAATTCCTCATCAATATCATGACCCACATCTACAATATGCCCCTTATTTATCCATCTGAGACGGCATTCGAATGCCATTGGATCGCCCTGGTTTAACCCGGCCTCTCCATAACCCCAGCCTTTTAAGGGTTTAACTGTTGCAGTTTTGTTTATTACAAACTCTTTTTGTTCATTTACTACATCAGTAGTTAGATTTTCGGGTTGTTGTTCTAAATTTTCCATTTTAGTTGTATTTTAACATCTATAAACAACTTATACATAAGGTAACCATGTTTAAATAAAAATATTTATTTCACATACTAATGGTTACCTTATCATTAAATTATTATAGATGAGTAAGCTAATTCCAATATATCAAACGGATGAAGCAATAATTGAGGGCATAAGAAATTATGAAGAAGCGGCATCCAGTATCGCTTATGAAAAGCATAAAGATTATTGCCTTCGTTTTATGACCGGTATGTATGACGATGAGGAAACGATAAAAGACATTTACCATGATGCCTTACTTGTTTTATTTGAAAACATCCGACACAAAAATTTAGTTTTAGAGAGAACAAGTATCCAAACTTATCTTAACTCTATTTGCCGTAATCAGGTATTGGTAAGATTTAAATCATCAAAAAAATTACGTTTTATAAGTAATGATGAAATGGAGGCGAAGTATGATGAGAAAATTACTGATTGGCTGGAGGATTTGGGTGATGTTAATAGTGAAAGAATGAAGGCAATTGTAGAGGAACTAAAAAAAATGAAGGAAGATGGCGGCAAATGTTATGAACTTTTAATGCTTTTTTATTTTGAAGCAAGGAACCAGGATTTTATAGCTAAGAAACTCGACTATAAAAATGCAAAACATGCGAAAAATCAGAAATATCGTTGTTTGAAAAAATTAAAGGACCTATTTAATTAAAGAAATCAGTCCCAGCCAACATGACAGTTTATATTGAATATATAAAAAAATTACAAACTGCAAACATTAGCCAAGCAATAGATGAAATATGTGCTTACCTATTTACGCTTCAAAATTTAGAAGATGAAACGAAATGTGAGATTATTGAAGGTTTAAGAGAATGGGCAATAAATCAGAATGTCTCAGATTTGGAGATTATTAAAATGTTAGACAGAGGTGGACAGTTAGAAGAATATAGAAATATTTATATTCAGTTAATTGCAGAGTTGCGGTTAAGAAATAATTTATACAATTCAGCAACTGAATATTTGAGAGTAACAGATAATAAAGTTTTTGAGAAAGAACTTATTTTATTAGAAGATCTAAAAGCATCTTTAACTTATATTGAAAGAAGACGCCTGAAAAATATATTCCAAATAATTGATGAAGAAGAGGAAGCAGTTTTAGATAAAGAAATAACCTCATCGATAAGACAAATGGAAAGAGAAAGATTAAAAAAACATTTTTTGGAGCTTGATAAGACAGAGATTGTAAGTGAAAAACCTGGGATACTCAGAACTATAAGTAAAAACTGGAAACGCCTTGCCATTGCAGCAAGTATTGTTGGTTTTACCTCTTTAGCCGGATATTTATTTTTTCAGCTAGAGGGGAAGCTAGAAAACAACCAAATAGCAATGAACAGGGAAAGTGAAATCAGTTTATTCGGAAAGGAAAATAATGTAACGCTGCATAGCAGAATTTATGAAGTAAAAGAGCAAAAATATTTAGGATTTACCACACCAGTAAAAGTGGATAGTATAAAAGTTATAGTCAGAGATGTAATTGCAATGTCAGAGATACTGAATTTTAAAAAATCATTCTCATATAATGATTCGTCCTTGATTAGTGAAAATAAAAGCATTAATGAATCACGTAATATTATTACTGAAAGAAATCCACAAATTTTAGACTCATTAAATTCACTGCAGCAATATTTGCTTTCAATCAACAATACGTATACTTATGATCCCGAAAAGAAATTAATTACTTTAAATATTCCTTATACTGAATCACTAATTTCAGTATATAAATATCCTTCTTCCGGCAATAAATCGGGTTTATATATCCAGTTTAAGAAAGCTTTTTATAAGATAGACAGAGGAATTGCTCCACGGCCTCTTAAACAAATTGATGATAGTAATTTGATTAAAATACTTGAAAGATTTTAAAAGTGTACTTTAAGAAATTTATATTAACCTCCTTTTTGTTATTAATATCCATTTTTTGTGTAAGTCAAACACTTGATGAGTTATACAAAAATATTTACCAATTTTCTTTGTCAGGAGATTTTAAGAATGCATTAGTAATTGCTGAACAAGCAAAGAATAAATCTCAAATTCAATATGGAGATCAAAGTCCATACTATGCTGAATCAGAGGTTACTCTTAAATTTACTCATGATAGAGGTTACGAATATTCCGAACCAGGATATTCTTATTGTCTCGTCCTAGAAAAACCTTACACATTTTATAAATAATCCTGATTTTACTTTACACTACTAATTCTAAATCCTGGATTTGATTGACAATTGAAGATATAACATTTTTGATTTGTTAGTTTGGAACCCAAACGAACATAACTTTATATCATTGGAAGAAACATAAACAGGCTCTGCTGAGGAGCAACTTGCTAGGG
>CANNQU010000099.1 GCA_947507965.1 Bacteroidota bacterium | reverse complement strand
TCACGCCAATAATAATTCAAATGGGCATAATTGCTAAATACCGGAATCCTATATAAAACAAACCTACCTCACACTTGCCTTCGTGCCTCCTGGCTACCCACCCGTTGTTCCGATGGAACAAAATACATTTTTGCTGCATCATCCGCGGCGGCTACCCACCCGTTGTTCCGATGGAACAAAATACATTTTTGCTGCATCAGCGATGATTTGGTTTTTACATTCCAGAGGAACGTTTGGTGACATAAGATTGAAAAGCAAGATGCGTTTTTTATTCATCAATAGATTTCTGATATTGCCTCATTCGTTAAATTCAGAATCAAGATTTATGCCCCACACATTACTTCCCGCGCCCAGCGGCATAAATACGTTCAATGATATCAACCACTTTTAATCCCTCATGAGCATTGGTGGTAACGCTACCGCCACCTTTAAGCGTATCTACTACGTTCTCAATAATAAAATGATGATTGGCCGCTGATCCTTTATAAGGCCCATAATCGTTGGGTGGATTGGTGTCGGGCAGAGCGGGCAGGGTATAGTTTTTGATATGACTGTATTCTACCTTTTCCATATACTGTCCTCCTACTTTTACGGTGCCATTCTCTGCAATAATCGTCATGCTGCTTTCCAGGTTTTTATCCCATACACTGGTACTGAAATTAAAACATCCCATGCCCCCATTTACAAAATCGAAGGTGGCCATGCCACTGTCTTCAAAGTCGGTGAGATGGGCGTGATTGAAGTCGTTGAGGCGTGCCTGAATATTTTTAATATCGCCAAAAAGCCAGTACATCAAATCAATAAAATGAGAAAACTGTGTAAATAAGGTACCCCCATCTAATGCCTTCGTACCGTGCCATCCCCGGCTTTTATAGTAACGGTCGTCGCGGTTCCAGTAGCAATTTATTTGCACCATATAGCGTTTGCCTAAGAGGCCTTGTTCTACGATGCCTTTTAGCCATTCGCTGGGCGGGCTATACCTGTTTTGCATCACACAGAATACCTGTTTATTTTTGTTCTTTGCTTTTAAAATCACCTCTTCAGCTTGTGATGTGGTTAATGCCATCGGTTTCTCTATCACCACATGCATTCCGTGATCGAGAGCTTGCAACGCCTGTGTGGTATGGTATCCGTTGGGCGTGGCTATGGTAAGAACATCAGCCGAAATGCCCGACTCGAAATAATGTTCCAGCGTAGCGAAAACCGGTAACGCCGGGTACTGTTCGGCCAGTAGGCTTCGTACGGCTTCATCCGTGTCGATGACTGCTACCAACGTACATTCATCATTGTTTTGTATCATCTCAGCATGGCGTTTGCCGATATGCCCGAGGCCGGTGATGGCGAATTTAATCATGGGTTGGAAATGGTGCGAAGAGCGTGAAACGGCGAACGTGAAACATAATTCGTGAATACAGAGGTATTGGTTTATTTATATGAATATTGGTGGTGATGCTTAACCTCTGCATTGGCTAACACCGAACAACGGCGACTGCAAATTATATTCCTGCTGGCGGCAGGCTATATACTTCATTATAATACCTGAAGAATTTGGTACCCCAGGCAATATGCCGTGGCTGTAGTTCTTTCTCCAGGTTAAACTCTTGCATCACAGCAATCAACGGTAAATTAATATTCATACCCATGGCCGCCACCGAAGTACCCTGAATACGTGGGTTAATTTCAAGTATCTTGTACGTGCCATCAACGGCCTGCTTTACCTGTAAGCCTATAGGACCATGTAATGATAACGTACCTAAAATTTTTTTGCAATAGTTAATGATCTCTGGGTCATTAACAAATTCGCCTTTGATGCTAATGCCGTCTCTCATTTGCAGGCGACGGCGTGGAAGGATAAGTTGAAGCGCTCCGTTTTTTACGATGGTATCAATGCTGTATTCCTCGCCCGGCAAGTATTCAGTAACCAACAACTCGGGAAAGGGCTGAGACGATACTATTTCGCACGCCGTTTCATAGCGCATATACGTGGAATTGGGCTTTGTATTAAATAGCAATTCGAAATCATTCACGGCATCAGAAACGATTCGAAAGCCCCTGCTGCCATTGCTTACGCTGGGCTTGAAACAAAACGGTTTCGCCGGATACCCTAATTTTTGTGCGGCCATCCGAAACTCCTCTACCGTGTTTACTGCATAAAACTCCGGAACCAACAGATTGTTTTGTTGGAGGTGTTGATACAATTTTCTTTTGTTGTTGGCAAGCTGCAGCATCGCATCGTCGCTCACGATTACCCTCACGCCCAGCTGCAAAAACTCCTCCTTATGCCTGGCAAGGAGAAAAAGCTCTTTCGTTACCAAGGGGAAGATGAGTTGAATTTTATGCTTCTCACAAAGCCGTTTCATCGCTGCCACAAAATTCATATCCTCGGCCCTCGGAATTAATTCAAACGTATCATTTAGAAATCGGCCTGCAGCAAATTCATCGGCATCAGCCACAATCAGGTTTATTTTATCCGAACGCTTTAATGCCTTTATTATTCCGGGGCCTCCGGGGGCACCAGCACCGGTGAGGAGAAGGTTAATATTCATTGTAGTAGGTGAGTGGTGAGAGCGTAAATCAATGGGCAATATTCGGAATCAGGAATTTCAAGAAGTTTTTTCCTAAACCACCATGCGTAATACCTCAAAGGCTTCGGCATAATCACAGCCTATTTGCACCCCACGGGTTTTGGCTAATGCGTAAATAAATTCTTTGCTCATATAATCACGAGCCGACTGCGATTGGTATTCTTGTAATGCTAAAACTTTTTGCTGAATATGTTTCTCATGTAATTTTACGAAACACTGGGTGTTAAAGGAGAGGTTATTCCATATCAACTCGTAACAAAAGATATTCGTTTGCTTAAACGCCCTTAACCCCTCTTCTGCTATGGTCTTATGATCTTGATGCAAATCGTGGAGAGAAGGCATGAGTACCAGATCGAAATTTATTTTTTTGCGTAGGGTAATTAATTCCTCCAAAATTTCCTGACGTACATAATTTAATTTACGTACCTGAAAATCATAAACAAACAAATTCTTTTCCTCGATGCCGAGCACCTTGGTGGCAGCGCGTACCTCCGTTTTTAAAATCGTATTATCAAATCCGGCAGGAACACTTTCTTTGGCCGTGGAAAAAGCAGCGTAATAAACCTTCGTGCCTTCTTCGAGAAGCCTTGAAATATATCCACCACAGCCGAGCTCCCCATCATCGGTATGGGGTGCTAATACGAGTACATTTTGGTATTGTAACATCATCACTTTTTAAATAAACCATATAGGAAACCCATACCATAACTTAGGTGCAAGGCCGGAAAAACCAGCATAGCACTCATCTTCTGGGCAAAAGTTAACCTGTTGTTGAATGAGAAATAAAAATCGAACACAAGATATAATAAAAGAGGGACAAGATAAACCGGAAAAATAAAAGCCAAGGGCAAACTTACGACATACAATACAAAAAACATCGGCACCAAATGCCTTATTCGTAACGCCGATTTCACTTTCTTCAATACCAACGGCTTATACAACCCATATTGGAAATATTGTGAAAATAATTTCGAGATGGAATTTCTTACATAATATTCGGAGCTTATTTTTGATGATTGATAAATGGTGCCCCCTAAACTTTTGGTACGGGAGTTAAATTCATCATCCTGATTGCGAACGAGCTGCTCATCAAACAAACCAAATTCATCGAAGGCCGATCGCCTCCAAAATCCAAACGGAACGGTATCTACATATCCATCTTTTATCACTGTTCTAAAACCCGAGTCGCCTACTCCAAATTGGCACGACATAGCATGTGCTATGGCCTTACCCATTGTGCCTTCACCCCTCGAAATAATGGCACCCCCCACATTCGTTGCGTTATGAAGCTGGCTTTCTTCCAGGCACCGCTCAAAATAATTCAACGGGTAAAGGGTATGTGCATCAATTCGAGCAATATATTGGCCTTTAGCCTCTTTAATTGCTAAATTTACGGCTGTTGGCACATACTTTTTTCGATTGTCAAGAAGTCTGATTTTATCGGGAAACTGCAGCTGATACTTCTTGCAAATTTCGCGTGTGCCATCGGTAGAAAGGCCATCAACTAAGAGCAACTCCTTATCGTTTGGTTTCGAATGCAAGAAAAACAAGATTAACTTCTCTAGATGTTTTTCTTCGTTATAAAGAGGGCAAATTACGGAGATTAGCATTTTTTTCTGGCAGGAATTGGGAGTCGTAGGTTTTACCTGCCGCTATTGAATTTTAAACCCTGTCGGGAATAGGCGGGAGCAGGCTGGTAAACAACTGAAACTTGCCGTTGGCTTTTCTGCGAATGGTATTCGTTTGGATAAATGCAACCTGCAGCCCTTCCGTTAAATACGTATCAAAGGCCTCCTGAATAATTTTGATTTGGGAGCCACTCAACGCCACATCTGATACATAGTACATTTGGAAGGAATCTAATGCTGTTTGGGTGAAATAAATTTCTTTGAGATGAGTGAAAGACTCTAATATTTTACGGGAGCAGTAATACATGGTTAAGCCGGCAGCCACCTTACCGTTGGGTAAGACAATGCTATCGTCCGACCGCCCCATAATCTGCTCTATACCAAGCTGCTGCTGCTCATTATAAATCAACGTGCACCGGTCGCCTATATTATAACGAATGAAGGGAAATGCCGTATTAAATAAACTCGTAATTAACACTTCATTCTTATCGTTGGTTTCTACCCATAATAACTCCTCTGATATTTTTTGGAAGCCTTGCTTATCCTGAAAGGAGATGATACCAAATTCGGAGGCTCCATATTCAATGATACACGGCTTGCCTGTGGCATCTTCTATCAACGCCTTATCGGCGGCACTGCACATCTCGGAGGTTACTAAAGTAGCTATTAGGGTAGGACAAACATCGATTAGTTTGATGTTTTTTTGAATCAGATACTTACAAAAAAGAACAATGGAATTGGTGTATCCATAAATATAAAAAAATTTCTTCCGCTTAAAAACATCCAGGTATTGCTCCAGTCTCTCCGCCGATAAATCGAATACCGGAAAACGATATCGATTCATTATACGATCTTTCATCCGCTCTTTGAAAGCAGAAAATCCTGTTAGTGGAATACCATAAAAACGGGCCTGTAAATGATTTAAACCAATTCCATACGTTGCATATCTCAACTCAATTAAGGCCCAGGTTAAGGCATGAGAATATTTGTCTTTCGCATAATAAAAAGGGGTGCCTGTAGAACCCGACGTATTGGACAGATACACTCCTTTTACGGTATAGGGCTTGCTCAACAAATGCTCTACCCCAAGCTGTAACTCCCTCTTCGAAAGCTCGGGGATGCTTTCCCAAGCAGATGGAAACACGCCATTCAGTTTGTTTCTATAAAATTCGTTGTTCTCAAAATGATATTTTACGATAGCCCACTTTTGCTTTTCCGACGCTGTTTTTCGCTCTTCTGCGTTTTGCTTCTCCATCATCGATAAATGCGCCCTCGCCTGTTGAAGAGGATAACCGGTGAGGCGCAAATAAGTTTGAAAAAAGGAGAACGGCATACGTAAGAAGAAGCTATTTTTTGGCCCAGCCGTACGAAATGTATTTGAAGCGGTTGGGTAAAAAAATATTTTTTATTGAATCGATCAGATAGGCTGCCTTTTTAAGTTTTTTTATTTTTATGAACGCGGAGAAGAAACCAAAATAATTGATTTTATGGAGGGCAAAGGGAGCTACGAAGGCTCCCATCTCTTGTAGGGTAAGATAATGCCAGTTGGCCCCCCATGGCACAAACCACCTACGAGCAAGGGTATGGAGGCAGGAGGCTTTCATGTTCTCGGCAAACAATAAATACCCGCCCGGTTTAAGTATGCGATAAATTTCTTTGGATGCAATTTCTAAATTTTCAATCTTGTTATTGGCCGCCACCACCCCCAATATCGATTTAAAAACGACGATATCGAAATGGTTATCGGGGTAGTTAATGGTAGTAGCATCAATATCCATGTATGACACTAAATTGGATACCTTATTTTCTTCATGTAATGCTTTCGCTTTTGGGGTAGGCCCACCAAAATCGGAGCATACTGTTTTTATTCCTTTTTGCGCGAGATAAAGCGAGATGCCACCATGCCTACCACCGAGTTCGAGTGCCAGCAGGCTTTTTCCCGGCTGCACTTCCAGCAGTATTTCATCCCAGCTATAGAGCGCCTTACTCCAGGTGAGTTCGTCCCATTCGAGGTATTGGTGAAGCTGTGCGGGGGTGTACATGGATGGCGAGGTGGTAGGTAGTATTTAGTAGGTAGTATTTAGTAGGTAGTATTTAGTAGGTGGTATTGAGTGGGTAGTATTTAGTAGGTAGTATTTAGTAGGTGGTAAATACAGATGAAGATTATAATTTAAGCATCACCCTAAGAGTGTAGCAAGGTGCACGTTTGGAATCAGAATTTTCAGAATGGGGGAATTTTCAGGATGAATACAAGCGGTTTAATTCTTTAAAGAAACGGAAGGCCATCGTTGTGTATTACGAATGCCATTCTGAAAATTCTAAAATTCTGCAAATTCTGATTCTACTATTTTTTTCCGCCTCACGCACTCCGCGCCTCCTCCAGCACCTTCACCCAATCTTTCTTCACGACCTCCCAGGAGAAGGTCTCGGCCAAGGCTCGCCCGTTGAAGGTAAGTTTTTCTACCAGGGCCGGTGTTGTTAATAACCGGTCAATGGCATCGGCCATGGCGCTATCGTCATCGGTGTTTACCAGCAACGCATTTTCGTTATGGGTTAATAGGTAGGGTACCCCGCCTACATTGGTACTAATTACAGGCAAGCCTAAAGCCAACGACTCGATGATGCTCATGGGGGTATTGTCGATGGTGGTGGTGCTTATAAAAATATCGTAATTAACAGACAGGGCCACCCACTCCTCGCGTTGCAGCGGCCCGGCTATTATTATGTTTTTTTCGATACCCAATTGCTTTACGAGGGCTTCAAATTCGTTGCGTTCATTATCTTCTGCCCTGCCTACCATGAGCAGTTGTATTTGCGGGTGTTTTGCCACCAGGCGATGTATGGCACGGGCCGCCATTTTGGTATTGTAAATTTTATGGAAGGTACGTACCCATAAAATAGTGGGCTGTAGTACTTTACGTGGTTTGAACTCGAATTTCTCTAGAGGAATAAAATTGGGGATACAAACCGCGTTGAACCCATGCAACGAAAAATGATGTTTTAAAAAGTTGGACGGGGTGATGATTTTGGTGGCTCCCTTAAAAATGAAGTTGCATAAACGCTTCGATTTATTGAGGCGGCTGGGGTAATTGCCCCCATGCACCACGGTAATATATTTTTTATTAAATAGTTTCGACAGCAGTACAATGTACAAGGTATAATAAAATGATAAGGTGCTATAGGTGGCAATATGAACCAGTGAGGTTCTCTTATGGTATTTTACAAACATCATCAGCGAAGAATACAGCTGGTGGGGTTTTGAAAACCCGATATAATGATGAAATCGGGTATCATAAATTTCCACTAATTTATGCGTGATGGCCTCCCCAATTAGTTTGCCATCTACTTTTTTTACATTTCCGAAATAGAGGATCATGG
>CANNQU010000098.1 GCA_947507965.1 Bacteroidota bacterium | reverse complement strand
GGGATGACGGTGGTATTCTCTACTTATCAGTCCATTGAAGTGATTGCTCGCGCTCAGAAGGAGTTCATGAAAGCGAACAATGGTTTCGGTGAGTTCGACTTGATTATTTGTGATGAGGCGCACCGCACCACGGGCGTGTCACTCGCTGGTGAAGATGAGTCTTCGTTTACCAAGGTACACGATAACGATTTTATTAAAGGAAAAAAACGTTTATATATGACGGCTACACCCCGCCTATACAGCGATGATACCAAAAGCAAAGCTGCACAAGCCGAAGCGGTGCTTTGCTCGATGGATGATGAAAAACTTTACGGGAAAGAAATTTACCGTATCGGTTTCGGGGAAGCGGTGGAACAAGGCTTGTTGACTGATTACAAAGTATTGATTCTGACATTGAGCGATAAGGATGTTCCTCCTGCCGTTCAGAAAATGATTACTGACAAAGATAATGAGATCAATGCGGATGACGCTTCCAAACTGATTGGTTGTATCAATGCTTTGTCGAAACAAATACTAGGCAAGGAAGGGCTAATAAAAGATAATGACCCCGCACCCATGAAACGGGCGGTGGCATTTTGCGCGAGTATTGCGGTTTCAAGAAAGATTACCAATACATTTAACGATGCAACTGATGCGTATTTGGGTTCGTTGCCCGAAGAAAAGCAGGAACAAATGGTTTCGGTTTCGTCTCAGCATATTGATGGTACCATGACAGCGCCTGAACGCGATGAATTATTGGCATGGTTGAAAGAAGATACTGCGAACAACGAATGCCGTGTACTTACCAACGTGCGCTGCCTGAGTGAAGGGGTGGATGTGCCTTCGTTGGATGCGGTGATGTTTCTTTCTGCGCGAAATTCACAGGTGGATGTGGTACAGTCGGTTGGGCGTGTGATGCGTTTGTCGCCGGGTAAGAATTACGGATACATTATTATTCCAGTGGTTGTTCCTTCGGATGTAGAAGCCGATAAGGCACTTGATGATAACGAACGTTACAAAGTGGTGTGGACTGTTTTAAATGCGTTGCGTGCGCACGATGACCGCTTTAACGCGACCGTAAATAAAATTGAACTGAATAAAAAACGTCCTTCTCAAATATTGGTTGGCCGACCCGAATATTCGTTTGATGAGGATGGACACGCTTCGTATGCGGGTGATCCGGATGGTTCTTCCAATTTTGAAAGTAAGAGTAAGAACATTAACCAGCAATTAGCCATGCAATTTGAACAATTGCAAAATGTGGTGTATGCGCGTTTGGTTCAAAAGGTGGGCGACCGCAGGTATTGGGAACAATGGGCTACAAGTGTTGCTGAAATTGCGGAAAGACAAGTAGAACGCATCTCGAATTTAATCAAAGTTGATAAAAAACATCAGGAAGCTTTCGCGAATTTCTTAGCCGGGTTACAAAAAAATATTAATCCGAGTATAACGCAACAGGAAGCGGTGGAAATGCTTTCGCAACATCTGATCACGAAACCGGTGTTTGAAGCTTTGTTCGAAGGATATTCGTTTGTGAAGAACAACCCTATTTCGGTTTCCATGCAAACTATGTTGGATTTATTGGAAGAACAAGCCATTGAAAAAGATACTGAAACCCTGCAAAAGTTTTATGAATCTGTAAAAACACGTGCTGCAGGTATCGACAATGCCGAAGGGAAACAACGCATCATTATTGAATTATATGATAAGTTCTTTAAAACAGCATTCCCGAAAATGGTGGAGCGATTGGGTATTGTTTATACCCCGGTGGAATTAGTAGATTTCATGATTCATTCCGTCAATGATGTTTTGCAAAAAGAATTCGGACGAAGTATTTCGGACGAAAACATTCACTTGCTTGACCCTTTTACCGGAACCGGAACTTTTATTACACGTTTATTTCAAAGTGGATTAATTAAACCCGAAGATTTAGAGCGAAAATATTTAAACGAAATTCACGCCAATGAGATTGTGTTACTCGCCTACTATATTGCTGCCATTAATATTGAAAACGCCTATCATGATGCTTCCAATGCTAATGATTACAAGGCTTTCGAAGGTATTTGTTTAACCGATACGTTTCAATTGGGTGAAAGTGATGAAAGCAAAAAGTTATTTTCGGAGATGTTTCCGCAGAATTCTGCAAGGGTTGCAAAACAGAAAAAGGCACCATTGCGTGTAATCATGGGTAATCCACCGTATTCAATAGGTCAAAAGTCTGGAAATGATAATGCGCAAAACCAAAGCTATCCATTATTAGACTCAAAGATTGCGAATACTTATTCAAAACATTCAGAAGCAGTAAATAACAAGTCATTATACGATGCATATATAAAAGCCTTTCGATGGAGTTCTGATCGATTAGACCCAAAAAATGGTGGTATAATCTGTTTTGTTTCTAATGGAGCATGGTTAGATAGCAATAGCACAGATGGATTCAGAAAATCTCTAGAAAAGGAATTTTCTACCATTTATGTTTTCAATTTAAGAGGAAATCAAAGAACTAGTGGTGAACTTTCACGAAAAGAAGGAGGGAAGATATTCGGATCTGGATCAAGAACACCAATTGCTATAACATTGTTAGTTAAAAATCCTAAAGCCAAAATTGATGTTGCGCAAATCCTTTATTCAGATATTGGTAACTATTTAAATCGTGAAGAAAAGCTAGCTATAATTAAAAACCATGCTTCAGTTGAAAGCAATAAATTAGAATGGGAAATACTTACACCAAATGAACATGGAGATTGGTTAAAGCAAAGGAATGATCTATTTGGTACATTTATTCCGATGGATGCATTAAAAAAGTTCGATAACAAATCAAATTCTTTTTTTATTACACATGCTATTGGAATTGCAACAAATCGAGATGCTTGGATATCTAGCTTTTCAAAAAAAGAGGTTGAAAGGAATATGGAAAGGATGATTTCTTTCTACAATAAACAACAACTGAAATTTAATGAAGAAAGACAAATTACATCAAGACTAAAAGTTGAGGATTTTATAGAAAATGATTCAAAAAAAATTAGCTGGACTCGAGCCTTAAGAAAAAGTGCAGATAAAGGGATTTATTTTCAATTTGAGCCTTCTTTTATACGGATGGAAGCATATCGTCCATTTACTAAACAATTCCTCTATTTTGATAAGTCATTCATTGAAAGTCCAGGATTAAGTTCAATCTTGTTTCCAACAAAGGAATTACACAACATTATAATTTGCATCTCTCCAAGCTCAAATGATGGTCTTTCTTTATTAATTTCAAATAACATTTCTGATATTCATTTTAATGGAGATACACAAAGTTTCCCGCTTTATTACTACGAAGAACGCCAAAAACAAAGCCCTGGATTATTTGATGTGGTAGGAGAAAACGAATATACACAAAGAGACGGAATAAGTGATTTTATCTTGGATAGAGCAAAAACAATGTATGGCAAAAACGTTGGTAAGGAGGATATTTTCTATTATGTATATGGCTTCTTGCATCTTCCGGAATATCGCGAAATGTTCGGAAACGATTTAAAGAAAATGCTACCACGATTGCCGTTGATAGAAGATGTACGGGATTTTTGGAAGTTCAGTAAAGCAGGAAGAGAATTGGCAGAATTGCATATTAATTACGAAACGGTTCCGGCTTATGAAGGTGTAAATATTACTGGAGCCGTTAGCGGTTTTTATAAAGTAGAGAAAATGCGTTTCCCTAAGAAAGACCAGAAGGATACGATTATTTACAATAGCCAAATCACCATTTCAAATATTCCGGCAAAAGCCTTTGAATATGTTGTCAACGGCAAATCTGCAATCGAATGGATCATGGAACGTTACCAAATCACCACTCACAAAGAAAGCGGCATCAAAAACGACCCCAACGATTGGGCAACCGAAGTAGGTAACCCAAGATATATACTAGACTTGCTTTTGAGTATTATTAATGTGAGCGTGAAGACGGTGGGTATTGTGGAGGGGTTGCCGAAGGTTAAATTTGAATAAGAATGAAAAAAACACAAGATAAACCGGATAGAATTTACAAATACGAAAATACAAGTGATTATAGTCTCTTAAACCTAGAATCAGGCATAATTTATTTTAATAAAGCGGCAAACTTCAATGACCCATTTGATTGTCGGTTTAATTTTAAAACGGAAGTTTCCGACGAAGAGTTAATTGAATTTGTTAAGAATTTAGAAATCAAAACAAATTTTAGCGAAAGCCTGAAAATTTATCTCAACAAACTTCCAATCTCAGAATTTAAGGTAAAGATTGAGGAGATAGCAAACAAGGTGTTGTTTGAAGAGCAACGGAAACTCCGAGAAGAAAGAGGAATAGCTTGTTTTACTGAGGCAAATGATAATCTTCTAATGTGGGCGCATTACGGCAGTTCCTATAAGGGTTTTTGTTTGGAATTCGATTCTCAATTCGAGATGTTTGATAAAATTCGACCAGTTAATTATTCATCGTCAATTCCAAAATTCAATTTAAATAGTTTGCTTAATTTAAACAACCCTAAGTCAGATAAAAATGAAGAGGTTTATAAAATTTGGGGAACGAAGTCGGTAAATTGGGCTTATGAGAAAGAATGGAGGTTAGCTCATGCCGAATTTGGAACAAAATATCATTATCCCCATGAATCATTAAAGTCAATCTACTTTGGCCCTATGATCGATCTTAACTATCGTGAAAAAATCTGTTTTACGATGCTAAGTCAGAATAGGGGTGTGAAATTTTATGAAGGAAAAATTTCTAATGAGGACTTTAAAATTCAATTCGTTGAATTTCAATATACCCAATAAATAACAGCGAAATAACAAGGTTTGATATAATATACTTTTACGATTAAATGATATTGCTTCTATGAAATTTGTTACAGAATGATCTATTATCATAGACCTTCAGTTAAATCTAAAGCCTCCATGATTGTTTTAATGTAGTTGCGATTTTTGTTAATTTCGAGTGAATACTTCGTTCCGATAATCTGTTCAAACGTATCGTACATAGCGAAAAAATTCGCCATCTCGGTTTGGAATAGATGTTTCTTCTTAGCTGATTTCAATTGTTCGTGAAAATCATAAATTAGCTTTTTGAATTTTAAATTGGGGTTGGAGAAAAAATGAATATTATCAATTAGAAATGATAGATTAATAAAAGTTAGTTCATGTATTTTTTGAAAACTTAAATTAAGTTTCTTTTCTTTTATTTTATCATTCAATTCTCTTACTAAATATTGATTTACTCCTGGCAAATTAAAAATCGAATCGGTGTAAATAATCACAGGGTAGATTACTAAATTCCTGATTTTTATTTTTACTTCTTCAAGACTTCGATTTTCAAAAGAAAACATTTTAAGCTTTTCCAATTGGTTAACGATTTGCCCCGTCCCTTTTTTTGCATTGTTATACTTTCGATCAATCTCCCCCTTAATATCAAGGTAAGATAACGAATTAATTGGTTTTGTAGAAAAAAAGGCATCCTTAATTTCAAAAAGAAAAATGTGCTTCCCTTGCCTTAGATATGCATCAGGAAAGTTGTCAATATTATTCTCATCAAAAGCAAGACTATCTATATGTTTTGGAAAACACTTCTTAATGAGTTTCCTAAATATTATTTTTTCTGTGATTTCTGATGCCACAAAACTTTTAAATGATGTAAAGGATTTGAATTTCTCAATATCAGAAATACCTGATTGAGAGTAGAAGTCAAATATAAAACCCTCGTATAATTTATTTGAAAGGAAATTCCAATTAATAACAAGGTAAGTACCACTTTTGTATTTGAATAATGGCTTGTCTTTAAATCCTGAGAAATTTCTTTTGGAATCGCTATATATTTCTTTGTATTTTGCAATTGAAATTGTAAAATTATTTAGAAGCGTAGCATATTCCTCTGTTTCTGTCAATGCAAATGGATATAATTTGTTTGGGTCTTCATTTCCAATTTCCCAACCCTTTTTAATTAAATTGAATAATCCGATGATATAATCCCAAGATGTGTTTTTTTTGTATTTACTTAGAAAGGAAGTAACGTAAATTTCGTAAGGAGAATGAAATTGCAAGTAATTCAATAGAGTCAATGCCTTTATCATGCCAGTCATTGGATTGATATTTTGATTGATTTCGAATTGGTCAATCAATGTAGGCCATGTCATTTTATCAAAAAAATCAGCACTCACGTTTCTATTTAGAGCAAGTGAATCAGTGTACTTCGAATGTACCTGTTCAATGATAATAAAATAAGCCTTGAAGATTAGCAGTTCCTGTTCAGGATTGGTATCCTCTATTTTAACATAGCGATAATTTGCAAATTCATAATGCATGAATTCCATTATATAAAGCGCTGAGAAAAACTCTGTTGTTGGTTCCTTTTCAATTTTCTTTTTTAGCTTAGTAAATAAATTTGCTCTAATTTCATTTGACTGCCGCTTTAGCAGTAAATCAAATATTTTTATCTGAACCGTAATTTTGTCACCAAGATATAACTGAGAATTAATCAGTGAAAGAATCGCAATGACTGTTTCAGATGGAATGCCTATTAAAATTTCTTCCAAAGTCGGAATTTCGCCTGCAAATAGATCTGAATAGGATAGTGGTACAATTATTCTCATTTGTAATTAATAAAAGTCGCAGGTAAATATCGTAAGAAATCTTATAAATTGATAGCAAAACCAGCGAAATAAATATGAAACAAGACAAGGTGAATCTAAGCAAAGAAAGCAAATCATAAGAACGAAGGTGGAATATGTGATTCAGATACCGAGATTTAAATTCTTTTACCCATCAAGTCTCTCACTTCGAATTCACGGAATTTTTTTGTGTTTTTGTAATTTCGTGTGCCAATGTTCTGAATGGCTTACTCTTATTGGCTTTGAAGTAATTACAACTTCAAAACGAATTTATGTTACAGTTTCCGGTGGTTTGTAATAGCTTTTCTACATCTACTCTATTACAATTATTTTGTAATTTCTATCTTTTTATTACAGAAAGTATAAAATATTGTAATGTAGTATTCATAAGGGTTTCAGAAGGCTATTTACATGCCATTACAGAATTACAAATTAATACCGTGAAATTGGACAGAGTCTTTGATTAATATAAAACTGATTCATCGGTATTGCCAACATCACGATGTTGAAATTAGAAACACATAAAAAAACCCGGTTGCCCGGGTTAGTTTGTGAGATAAAGGAATTCTATATCCTTGTTATAGAACCATTCTCCATATTGGTGAGAAACGCAAGGATACATACATAGACGGGAACCGTTTCATAAAGCAGGAGCATTTCTAATTGAGAGGGGAGATAGTGCGTTGTATCGAGGGTATAACCTGTAATCACCCAACTGCGACCTTGCTTGTCTTTCCACCAAGAGCAACGCGGAACTATGCTTTGTAAATCTTCGGTAGTCATAGCTTAGAAGGGTAAGTGGTTGTTAGGGTTTTCGAGGGAATTGTCTGTGTTATTTTCGGTTTCGCGTTCATGAATTTCGGTTTCGCGTACGTTATTTTCGGTTTCGCTTTCATTATTTTCGCTTAAAAGACTCTGAATTTGTTCAGGGGTGAGTTGTTGGGTGCGTATAAACAGCATTTCAGACGTCTTACTTTTCTCTTTCCCCTTATCATCCAAGTATTTTCGGGTTCGCAGGATGCGACCGTCGGCATTGCAGAACAATTTCGGGTTTAGCTCATAGCCTTTAAGTT
>CANNQU010000097.1 GCA_947507965.1 Bacteroidota bacterium | reverse complement strand
GGCAGGATATTTCTTTTTACCTTTCGCACTAAAATCAGGAGGGTAAACAACCCACGTTAAAATGTTCTTCCCATCTTTGGCTCTAATATCACGTCGTTCTACTTTTCCCATTTTAATATGCGAAAGCAACTCGGTGTTAACATTCGTGATTCTCTTTGGCTTGCCTGGGGTTTGACTGATAAGAAACAATTCATTCGGCGAGCTCATACTCATAATGCTTCCAATGATCACATGTGTTTTTCCTGATTGGCCAACCGTAAAGTCGGCAATATCTTGAGGTTGATCGGTGAGCTGCGTTGTTTTATTCTCCCCTTCTGAAACAGCTATTGAAAACAATTGAACAGCACCTTCCACTGCTGCATTAAAATAAACACCCTTTCCATCCTGACTCCACTGTGCTTTTTCGATGCTATATTTGAACTTCGCCGTATAGTTCTGTCGAGTCAATAACCCAAAATCAAAAATGGTTAAATTGTTTTTATCGTTTTCATAGCCGTTTGTTGCCATACTGAGCCACATGAGAAGCGTTCCATCGGGCGAAAATTGCGGATTAATATCATAACCCGCATTACCCAGACTACGGTTTTCTGTTTTTAGATTAAATAAATTATAAACATAAATTTCACTATTGGTACTGATGGCAGAAGCGGTACCCTCCAACTTTTTACAAGCATAAGCTATACGAGTTCCATCGGGGCTCCAGCTAATTTGCTCATCACCTCCGAAAGGCTGCATCGGAACCTCAAAAGGTTCCCCTTTCATCGCGTCAACGGGTTCATCAATGGCATTTCCACCTTTGAATTTCACAACAAACAAATGCGAATAATATTCGTCTTCCCAAGCATTCCAATGACGATACATTAACCCATCAATAATTTTTCCGGTTGCTTTTGGCAGATCAGGGTAAAGGTCGGCCGTGGTCTTGCCAACCTTCACTTCAAGGGTATAGAAAAGCATATCATTAAGTATGCTGAATCCAAAAGTAGTGATCCCACTTGGCACCCCGTTGGCTTTGCGAACCTTCGACCCATTGGCCTCCATGGTATATAAATTGACTTCCCCACCGGCATCGCTCAGGTAAGCAATTTTTCCATCCGGCATCCATCGCGCACTCGTTTCATTCGCTTGAGGAGTGCTGGTAAGCTGGCTCGCTGTTTTGCCATCGGAACTTACTTTGTAAATATCGCTCTGTCCTTTATTCTCCTCTACATTATAATATCGAACTTGATAAAGTACATTTTTTCCATCCAGGCTTACCTGAGGGTCGGACACCCTCCCTAGCTTCCAAAGAAATTCGGTGGTAAGTGTTGCCTGCGATTGGGCATAACAAAAAGCACCGAAAAAAACAAATAAAAAGAATAGATACTTTTTCATATTGAAAATAAATTGGAATATTAGATCTCAATGCAAAAGTAAAACTTGTATTGCATTTTTTTTATTTATTTTCACCACATCCTTTACGGAAGGTAAATTTGCAACTCTTTAAACATCATGAAAATCGACTTAACCAATAAAGTAGCCGTCGTATGTGGCAGTACCCAAGGAATTGGAAATGCAATCGCCATGCAATTGGCCCATTGTGGAGCCACGGTATGCTTAATAGCACGAAATGAAAATGCTCTTCAAGTCGCGCTATCCAAGCTTCCATCACCCCATCTCCATCATTTTTATGCGGTAGCCGATTTTAATAACACCGAAAATCTGAAGCAAGCATTGGAAATTATTAACTCGAAGGTGATGGTGGATATCTTGATTAATAATACCGGAGGCCCTCCCGCCGGATTAGCAATAAGTGCAACAACCGACCAGTTTTTACTTGCCTTTCAGCAGCACTTAATTTGCAACCAACTGTTGGTACAAGCGTTTGTACCCTTCATGAAGCAAAAAAAATGGGGCCGAATTATTAATGTAATATCTACTTCCGTAAAAGTTCCATTAAAAAATTTAGGCGTGAGTAATACCATTCGTGGAGCGGTGGCCAATTGGAGTAAAACATTGGCCAACGAGCTTGGTCAATACGGAATAACAGTAAACAACATCCTCCCCGGTGCAACCAATACCGAGCGTTTAGCAACCGTGATAAAAAATAATGCAACACGAAAAAACATATCGGAGCAAGAAGCACGGCTAGAAATGCTACACGAAATTCCTACCGGTCGATTCGCAGAACCACCGGAGCTTGCCTACGCGGCTGCCTTTTTAGCCAGCGATTATGCCGCTTATATAAATGGAGTTAATATCCCTGTTGATGGAGGACGCACCGGAAGCTTATAATTTATTTTATAACCAGCACCCGCTCTGTTTTATCTGTTATTTTAAAGGCATCATCGATTCTTTTGCCAAGGATACAGGCAACTCTTTCATCCACACAAAACACATACTGATATTGTTTTTCAGCAGGGGTGAGTTTGATATCTTTTAAATAATCGCGGACCAACTTTCTACCCTTCATTCCGAATGGCTGAAACAAATCTGTATTTTCATAGCTGCGAATGGTACTATTTTGGGCCTGTACTAATGCAAAGTCCATATATAGAGCATCCTCGCTATACTCCAATAACGCTTCTTTTTTAACCACCGAAAACGAAATTAAGCCAAAGGGCGTCGAAATTTCCTTCGACTCCTCATTAACAAAACGAAACGCATCGAAAAAAAAAGTTTTGAGAACGGGCACCAACTGCAAAACATCAGCCGTAAAATACAGATTATACGTACGATCGTTGTTTTCGTAAACCACCCCTTGCGCACGAGTCAATTGATGGCCTATTTGATCGCATTGCAACCAGTTAAATCCAAAATTCTTTAGTGCCTCATAAAGCAATGCCACATTGCCTCTTGTGTGTTTTAAGAATTCAATATTTAATTCATACCAAAGGTTTTTACGCTGTAATAAATTTTCTGCTTGCTGTTTTATAAAATCGAAATAAGAGGCATAGACGGAGGCTATGCCTTCCATTTTATCTTCATAATTATCGCCAAAAACTTGCTGTAATGCGGGTAGCACCGTATGTCGAATTTTGTTACGAGTGTAATCCTGGGATAAATTACTGCTATCGGTACGGAATTGGATATTGTGTTTTTGTACAAAGAAAAGAAGTTGGGTATAGGGTATATAAATCATCGGCCGAATAATATTCCCCTGAATTGGTTTAATTCCCTGCATGCTCTCCGGATAGGCGCCATTCATAAAACGGTAGATCAAGGTTTCGGCATTATCGCGCTGGTGATGTGCAGTACATAGATAATCATATCCTAAACTCTTACGCAACTCTTCAAACCATAAATAACGCAGCTTGCGTGCCAATAACTGTGTGCCTTCGTGGTGATGGTGATGCTTTTCTACCTTCAAGTCGAACGTTTTAACATGGTAAGGAACCTCCATTTCCAGGCATTGTTGCTGTACAAACTCTTCGTCACCCTGGCTTTCCTGGCCTCGCAAATTAAAATTGCAATGGGCCACTACCACGTTTACATTCATCGACTTAAACAAATGCAACATGAGCATGCTATCCATACCACCGCTCACGGCCAGCACATACTTTTTACGACCATAATCGGCAATATGCTTGGTGAGAAAATCGGTAAGATGGTTTACTAACATTTTTTAATATCTAATATGCTCTATGTTGTGTTTCTTTGCAAAACTAACGATGCCTAAGCGTATTTATCAAAATATATTTCATTCCGGCACATTTATTATTTTATGTGTCACTTTTTTTACTCCATTTTTTGCACAAGCTCAAAACGGTTTTGAAATTATTCACGCCGATTTATTCGGATTTGAAACGGACGGAGAAAAGTTTCAACAACTTACCAATAATGTGGTGGTAAAACAGGATCAAATGATGCTGTATTGCGACAGTGCACTAAAAAACGACACCCGTAATGTAATGGATGCCTACGGGCATGTGCGCTTGGTACAAGGCGATTCGCTAACCGTGACCGGTAATTTTTTACACTACGATGGAACAACGCGAATTGCCACGATTAAAAACAAGGTCATTCTTTCGCAACCCGATTTTACGCTCACCACCGAAGAACTAATTTACGATACCAAAACAAAAATTGGGTATTACCCCGTTTTCGGTAAAATAATAAGCAAGGATAATACCTTAACCAGTGCCACAGGTTATTATTACTCGAATGAAAAGTACTCCTACTTCAAAAAAAATGTAGATTTAAAAAATCACGATTATCATATTACCTGCGACACCCTAAAATATAACAATAGCACTTCAATAGCCTATTTTCAAGGCTTTACTACCATTACCAAACGATCCGACAGCACCGTGATTACATGCAATAACGGATGGTATGATAAAATAAAGGGCAATTCGGAGTTTAGTAAGAAAGTGAAAATAAAACAACCGGGACAAACGCTGGACTGCGATAGCATGAACTGGGATAACGAACATGAACGTGGAGATGCTTACCGAAACCTAATTCTTTTAGATACCACCAACAAACTGCAAGTAACCGGCAACTATGGCTACTATAACCGTAAACTTCAAATCACCAAAATATCGCAAAATGCCTTGGCCACCCAGCTCATTGAGAAAGATAGTATGCACCTGCATGCCGATACTCTTTTTTATTACGCCGATAGCTTGGGCGGGAAAAGGCTGCAAGCTTATCATCATGTGAAAATATTTAAGAGCGATATGCAAGCCGTAGCCGACAGCATGTGGTATCGCTATAACGACTCCATCATGGTATTTTATAACCACCCCGTCCTATGGATTGATAGTACACAACTCACTGCCGACACCATTAGTATTAAATTTAAAAATAAGAAGGCCGATTGCGTGTTATTACGCCGAAATAGTTTCATTGCATCGGTTGAAGACAGTGTAAGATATAACCAAATAAAAGGTAAAAACATCAATGCCTATTTCAAAAACGACAACTTGCATTTGGTGAAAGTATTCAGCGATGGCGAATGTGTTTATTACATCAAGGACGATGCTAAAGCGTATATCGGTGTAAATAAAATAACATGTACCAATATGGATATTTATCTGGATAGCAGCCAGGTGCAGGGTGTAAACTATATCGGAACTCCTGAAGGAATTATGCATCCCATAAACGAATTGACGCCAAAAGAACTATTACTTAAAAACTTTTTTTGGCGGGCCAATTTACGTCCCAAAAGCAAGCGCGATTTACTTCAATAGAAGCACCTGTTTATGGAAGGTATTGTTCTAGTTTTTTGCGCATCCCCAGCAAAATTTCTTTGTGCTTAAAGGCCTTAAACACAAAATATATACGTAACAGCGTATCGTAATACCAGCCCGAAAACACCCCAATTACAGGCAGAAGAAAAGCGATAAGAAAACCATACAACCCAACAAAACAAGAGCTAACGAGTACGCTGATGCCGATAAAACAAGCAAATAATATCGTGATGATGTTTACCATCAGTGAATCGTGAAAATCAACCCTCGTAACCCGTTTATCGGCAATATTTTTAGCGATTAGATAGGGTACCCCCCAATACAATACACCCAATATAAAAAAAGGAATTCCTAATACTAAAAAAATAAGTTCCACTAATCCAGGCCCCTTAGAAACCACTCCAAGGTCATCGCATTGATACTCTTTTAGAGCCTCTTGATAGTGCCTATTCGAACGTTCAAAATCCTTATATTGGGAAGAATCGGTTTCGAATAAGTCATTTATTTTCTCACTAATAGATCGCTCTGCATCTAATTTTTTGGTGTTACTAATATAAACAGGCAGTGGTGAGAGGTTTTCAATATTTCGGTAATAATTAAGATTTAATTCAGTAACAAGATCACATTCTTCTCTTTTTATTTCAACAAAATGATCATGCAATCGTCTCTCTAACTCCGCGGTTATTCCAACAAATGCCTTCTGTGGATGCTGAAGGTATTCGTTCTCAAAATCTTTTACGGCAATTGGCTTTGAGAAATCAAGAAGAGCCGATTTTCTGAAGTTTGTTTTATGGCTATAGGTTATTCCGGCAGGCACAATCAGCACATCTTTATTTTCAACCATAGCCGTTTGCATTCCCATACGAGCCGTTCCTTTAAGAATGGTTCGTAACCGCCGGTTCGATGCGCTATACCCTTCACAAAACACGACGACAATGCCATTTCGTTTTAAAATTTCAGTAACCTTATCATGGGTGTCATGGTTTTTTTCAATATTCTCATACCCTTCATCTTTCCGATAAACCGGGTACATTCGAAACCAAGAAAAAATAGTACAGATAAGCTTGCTTTTAAACACATCCCCGCGAACTAAAAAAGAAACCGGTCGATGAAGTGCACACGCAATAAGAATAGGGTCGAGAAATGCGCCAGGATGGTTAGCTGCGATAATAATAGGCTTATTGTTGGGGATGTTTTCTACATTAGAAACATGGATATGTTTAAAAAAAACACGTAGCGTTATTCGAAGTAACCGGTTATAAACAAAGTAAATCATGAGTCAATTGCCAATACGACGGCAAACCTATTGAAAATAATGCATATTAGAGTAATAATTTCCACACCAATCGCGACGTTAGTTGAAAATGAATTGGCAAAAATAAAACCACAAAAAAGGCCTGTTACACTAGGTAACAGGCCTCCATAATATCTTCATTGAATTAAAACTCCCACAAATCGTGTTCAAATTCAAATAATTTGTTTTTTATTTCTTCTCCTCTTAGCAGCGCTTCGTATGGGTCGGTTTTGAATTCATCGAACTGCTTAATGGCAAGGTCATAATCATTGCTTTCTTTCGTGATATAACTATTAAATAAGCGTTGTTCGAAAAAATCATCAACGGTTAAACGGCCTGCATCATTAAAACGATTAAATAGTTCTTCGTTAACAAAAATAGGGCGTGCATCACTGTATTTAATGTAAAACATTTCTTGCTCCGCCAAGTCGAAGCCGGTGCTTCCTGCCACCGGACGATACATCGGTGCAATAGCCAAAATGCGCACATACATTTCCGACGTATTACGGTCGAATATCCATTCCTCAATAAGTTTATACTTTTTAATATCTTCCGGCTTAAAACGCACGGGTATTACCGTATCAATAGCATAGTATGGATCGTTTGGATCCGGATAAACTTGAATCGTCTTGTCGTAAGAGCCTAACTTTAATACTTCCTCTGCAGTATAAAATGAACTTAACGAATCGCTCTTATAGGCAACCAAAGTGGCTTTTTCGGTAACTGCTTTGTAAATAATATTATATATTGGGTTTCTAGGCCACTTCATACAAAGATTGATCTTCTCCCTGGTGTCAATAATTCGCTCAATTCGACGTGAATACATCACGTCGGCCTCTCGTAAATAAGGCCATGGAACAATTTTACGCTCAAAAACCGATTGCTTCGGAAATGCGCCTTGCGTTTCATAAGCCGGATTTTGCGCCTGAATCGTGTTTTGAACAGCAAAAGCAATCAAAACAAATACTATAATTATAACCTTTTTCATATAAACCTTACAAATAATATTATTGTACTCTAAATACCGGACCACTATCAATGTTTTTTGGAGGTGCTGTATCACTGGAAGCTTTTATACTATAAAATATAATTACATCTCCTCTTCTTGTGCGTGCTACGGCTGCCTTTAAATCGGCACTAACCTGAGGACCCGTTACACTAAATGATTGCGAGCCCGTTTTTGTTGTTACAATACATTGATAACTCGTAACTTTATAGGTAAGCCCATCGTACGCGAAGGAAGCACCAAAAGAAGCATTGACAAAACTCCAAACCTGCATCTCCGCATTGGTAATGCTTCCACCTTCCTTTCCATTTACCATAACGGCCAATGGAGGTAATGGACGGATTTTAAATTCTTTACGGAAAGTCTTAGAAACCTTATCATCTCCCGTAGCAACTACCGTAATATTGGCCGTACGAACCTGACCCATCGCCACTTTTACATGGTATTGCCCATTAGTACCTATTAATGAACCATTATCGCAAGTAGCCTGAACCTGATTGGCACGATATCCCGGAACCGAAATGTCAACTGGATTGTCGATACCCGCATAGAAGATACTCATTTTTGAAGCTGAGATCGTAGCATTTGGAGTAAATACCTGGTATTCGCCTTCCGCCACATAGTCGGTAAG
>CANNQU010000096.1 GCA_947507965.1 Bacteroidota bacterium | reverse complement strand
TTCCAGCATAGGTAGCATCCCTACACCGTTTGAATCACCGATTAAACGGATTATTGGATTGCACTGATTTGTAATTCAAGCTTTGCATTTTAATTTCCCCTTCATAATAGCTGCCTGTTTTTATTCTGCGTAATCCCATAATCCGCAGAATCCGCGATTCCAACATGGGTAGCATCCCTACACCGTTTGAATCACCGATTAAACGGATTATTGGATTGCACTGATTTGTGATTCAAGCTTTGCATTTTAATTTTCCCCTTCATAATAGTTGCCTGTTTTTATTCTGCGTAATCCCATAATCCGCAGAATCCGCGATTCCAGCATAGGTAGCATCCCTACACCGTTTGAATCACCGATTAAACGGATTATTGGATTGCACTGATTTGTAATTCAAGCTTTGCATTTTAATTTCCCCTTCATAATAGCGGCCTGTTTTTATTCTGCGTAATCCCACCAACCGCAGAATCCGCGATTCCAATATGGGCAAAGATAATGCTGACCCTTGTTTAGGAATGTGACCAACGTTGATAAAAATAAATACGATTAGAATAGTATACACCTCAATGCGTTTCGGTTTATTTCGCCCTTTAGACACCTCTTGGAATTTTTCCATAGCTTCTGAAAAGCCCAATTATACGGGTCATTTTATTCTATTTAAAAAGACACCCATTCTTAAAATTTGATTAAAATATATACTGTTTTTTATTTGGAAATGCCAAATCAAAGTCGTTACCTTTATATCACAGTAAAGGCAAAAAAAGAATCTTCTTGATGAACCCAAACTGTGAAAACTAAACTATTTTACTATGATTACAAAAGTACGCTCAACCGTTTATCTGTTGCTATTCTGTGTAACAACAACATTTTCACAAACAGGCAAATTAGCCTTCATCCAAAACAAAGGACAATGGGATCCAAAAGTGAGTTATAAAACTGATTTTCCCGGCGGACAAGCGCTAGCCACTTCAGAGGGGATGATGGTTGGAGTTTTTGATATGACGGCTGTGTTGGCAAGGGTAGAATGGGGGAATAAAATAGAAGAGAATGAAACCGGTGCACAGTATCTTATGGAGCATCCTAAGGCCCCCAACTTGAAAGGACATGGATGGCGATTTCATTTTTTAAATGGAAACGCCTCTCCTACCATCGAAAGTAAGGTACAAAGCAAGGACTTTTACAACTTCTGGGTTGGCGATGCAAGCCATCATGCCAGCAAAGTAAGAAGTTATGAAGAAATCACGTATAAAGATATTTATAACGATATTGATGTGCGTTATTATACGTCATCAGATGGTAATTTAGAAAATGATATCATCATCAAACCGTTTGCTGATATTACAAATCTGGCTTTCGAATTGGAAGGCATCGATGAAATAAAGCAAAATCAATCGGGCGATTTAATTTTAACAACTTCTATTGGAGAAGTGTCGATACCGGCACCGGTAAGCTATTTGATAGACGAACAAGGAATAACAACACCGATCCAAATCCGTTTTGTACTTAACAGCAAAACCATCCAATTCGACATCCCAACGTATGACAACAGCCAAACCTTGGTTATCGACCCCATTGTATTACGTTGGGCCACATGGGCTACCAATGCCTCTTCGGCTGATACCCATAACCATGGTACGGGCCTCGATTCATTGGGTAATTTATATATCGCCGGTCGTATTAATGCTACGGGTTTAATTACCGTAGGTGCTTTCGATTCGATTGCAGGTGGAAGCATGGATTTGATGATAAGCAAATACACAGAACCTGCTACTCCAGGCGGCAGCGGCAGCCGTATATGGCAAACTTATCTGGGAGGACCACAAACGGACAACTGTATCGGCATTCAAATGGGTAGCGATGGATATGCCTATATAGCAGCCTATACCCCATCGGATATCCCAACCACCTTTGGTACGGGCTTTACGGCTGGCACCTGGATACAACGCACAGGCAACGCAGGCACATTCATACAGGCATTAATTATAAAATTAGACTTAGCAGGCAATGGTGCCTTAACCCGGGAAATAGGAAGTGTTGCTAAAAACTATGCCATCAATGCCGCCGATATTCGTGTTTTAAAAACGGGCGTCTCCACCTACGATTTAATATTCTCGGGCTTCATCGATCAACCGGCATCAACGGGTGTTGCCGATGGCGACATGCCAGCACCTCAAACACCAGCCGGCACAAATTATACGCAACCAGGTTCCAAAGCAAAGAATGCCATCGTGATGAGAATTACCAATACCTTCGACAGCATCTATTGGGTGAAAAACATTGGCTCCGATTTATCAAGTGCCAAAGACGATGCAGTGAAAATATCGACGGTTGATGCTGCCGGTAACATTTATTTAGCCGGCTATACAAAGGCCACGGCCAATATATCATATAACAACCCCTCATCGCAAATTTCTAGAATTGGAAGCCAGGATGGGTGGATCATGAAAATGAATAATGGTGGAACGGTGCAATGGTCGAGATACTATAACAGTTCATCATCAAGAAGTTCAACCATTCTTAGCATGGAATTAAATCGGGCCGATACGAACCTTATTATTGCTGGTATCACTACCGGATTAGCTACGGCCAATATCACTACAGGAACAGTTCAAACAACCCTCGCCGGAGGTCAGGATTTGTTCGTAGCTAAAATCTCCAAAACTGGCAGTATGACCAATTGGGGCACCTATTTTGGTGGCAGTGCCACGGAAGATAATATGATGGGACTTAATACCGATCAAAACGATGACATCTATTTTTTAGGATATACCAACAGTACGAATTACCCCACCAATTCGAACCCCATTCAATCGACCAACTACGGCGGATATGATGCCGTTTTTACAAAATTAAATTCAAGCGGTACCGCCGTGCTTTACAGTACTTATTATGGTGGCAGTACCGATGATGACGACCCTTTGGGGCAACGTGGGATTTTGTTTAATAACTGCAGAATCTATTTGTCGGTAACGGCCTGTTCTAATAATGTTCCGCTCACATCGAGTGCAATTACAACCAACAAAGTCTCATCCACTAGCATTCCAGAGCCCGTTATTGTATCGATGGCCAATCCTCCGGATTTAAATAACACGACGATTAGTTCGCCACAAACCATTGCCTGCGGCCAAACACCAACACCCCTTACAGCCAATACTGCTACTTACAATATCGCCCCTATTATTCGAAATGGGGTTACTCAAACCACCGGAACCATGGGTTCCTATTCTTTAGGAGTGCCCGTGGTAAGCGGATATCAGTGGCAAGAAAGCACCGACTATACCTTTTCTTGGACTAATATAGCCGGAGCCAATTCGCCTGGATATAGCCCACCGGCCCTTTTTCAAACCACCTATTTCCGACGCATTGTAAGTGGCGACTACTGCACTCATTCCGACTCTAATTTAGCCATCATTGTAAGTGGGGGTCCCAATATATTCCCTACGATAACCTGTGCAGGAAGTACCGTTACGTTTTTCGCTAATGCCGTTGGCGGAAGTGGCTCGAACACCTATGAATGGTCGGGGCCTCTGGCCTTTTACTCAACAGCACAAGACCCCATGCTTACGTCGGCTACAAATGCCAATAATGGGTACTATAGCTGCACGGTTACCGCAAGCAATGTTTGCAAAAACACGAAAGTGCTTTATCTTGACTTTAACTCCTGTACTTATTCTGTAGTGCTGAGCGTTGCCTTATTAAACTTTAATGCAGAAAAAAGCGGAGCAACATCAACCCTTACCTGGCAAACGGCCAATGAGCACAAAAGCGAAGCGTTTATTATTGAACGAAGCCTTGACGGCACGCAATGGGAAACCATTGGAAGTGTGGATGCGAATGGAACCAGCAGCAAAATAATTGGTTATAAATTTATTGATAAGAATCCAGTAATAGGAATCAACTATTATCGATTGAAGATAACAGAAAATACCGGTGGCATTAAATACTCGGAGATGAAAAATTTATTCTTCTCCAAACAAAATGCGGTGAATATTGTCAATATTTTGCCTAATCCTTTTGCGAATTTCTTGTCGGTTACCTATAGCTTACCCAATAGAGGAGAAGTTCTAATAACCATTATGGATGCTCAGGGACGCATCTTGTCGTCGCATGAAAGCAGTGCATCGAAAGGCACGAATACGATGAAATTCAACACCACGAACTATGCCAAAGGCCTCTATTTTATTACGGTTAATTATAACGGAATGCTTACCAACTATAAAATGATTGTGAAAGAATAAATGCCCTACTCTAAAGCATTGTCTATGCACTCCCAAATTGGAAAAGGCATGAAGTCAATGTAGGATCCATATCTATTTATTAGAATTAAAAAGCAGCTAAATAAGCTGCTTTTTTTGCTGTTAAAATAATCTGAACCTCGTAAACGCATCCTATTATTTTCCACCAAAAACAATATTATGACTTCACAAAAACGAGTTTGAAACCCATTTTTATGGTGAATCATTTAATATACACTCCCCTTTCCATGTCTTTATATTAAAAATTCATGCACTTTCTATTGCCAAACGATAAGCTCAAAATAGCCTATTTATAAAGGCTTTGATGCATAATTTAAACTACACTGAATGGCAAAAAAAAGGTTTTATTTATTATTATTTTTATTTGGAAGTTCGATAAAAATGTATTTACCTTTATGCATTGTTTAGGCAAAAATAAAGAGCCCTTTAATGAACCTAAACTGTGAAAACTATACTATTTTACTATGAATGCAAAGATATCCTTAACGGTTTATTTCTTGTTATTCTCTATAACGTTAATTTTCTCTCAATCGACCAAATTAGCTTTCATTCAGAACAAAGGACAATGGGATGGCGACATCAGCTTTAGAACTGATTTTCCAGGTGGTCAGGCTTTGGCCACCTCTGAAGGAATGTTGGTCGGAATATTTGATACCGTTTCCATTCAAAACAGAGCCGATTGGGGCAATCAGGTAGAGAATCGTGAAACAGGGGCTCAGTACCTTTTAGAGCATCCCACCCCTCCGAACATGCGAGGCCATGGCTGGCGTTTTCATTTTTTAAATGGCAATCCTTCACCTCCCATTGAGAGCAAATTTCAAAATACTGATTTCTATAATTTCTGGGTTGGAGAAGAACGCAATCATGCAAGTAAGGTGAGAAGCTATGAAGAAATTGTTTACCGTAATGTTTACAACGATATTGATGTTCGCTATTACACCTCTTGCCTTGGTGATTTGGAAAATGATATCATTGTAAAACCATTTGCGAGTGCCTCTTCAATTGCTTTTGAACTCGAAGGAATCGAGCATCCTATTCAAAGCGTTAATGGCGCCTTGGTATTAACAACTAGCGTAGGAGAAGTAACCATACCGGCGCCCGTTAGTTATTTACTGAATGGTAAAGGCATAAAAACACCAATACTCATCCGCTTTGCGGTAGAGAATCGTATCATTCGTTTTTTAATTCCTACTTACGATAATAGCCAGACTCTTGTTATCGACCCCATTGTGTTGCGCTGGGCTACCTGGGCTACCAACGCCTCTAGCTCCGATACCCATAACCACGGCACTGGTGTTGACTCAATAGGAAACTTATATGTTGGTGGCCGTATTAATTCTACCGGATTAATTACGGTAGGTGCTTTCCAGTCAACAACAGGAGGTGGCATGGATTTATTTATTGGAAAATACACCGAACCATCCACACCAGGAGCATCCGGAAGCAGACTTTGGCAAACCTATCTTGGAGGATCGCAAAGTGACAACTGCATAGGGTTGCAAATGGGAAGCGATGGCTATATCTATATTGCGGCCTATACCCCTTCCGACATCCCAAAAACATTTGGAACGGGCTTCACGGCCGGTAGCTGGACGCAGAGAACGGGCAACAGCGGGAGTTATACACAAGCACTCCTGGTGAAATTAGATTTAGCCGGGGCTGGGGCATTAACTCGCGAAATAGGGAGCACTTCCAAAGATTACTCTTTTAACGCTGCCGACCTTCGTATCTTAAAAACAGGTGTCCACACGTATGATCTGGTATTTTCAGGATATATAACACAACCCTCCAGCAGTGCTGCAAATGGTGATTTTCCAGCCCCTAAAACACCTGCTGGAACATCCTACACCCAACCCTCGACAAAAGCTAAAAATGCAATAATAATGCGCATTACCAATGATTTTGCTACCATTAGCTGGATTCTCAACATTGGTTCCGACGTTTCCTCTGCAAAAGATGAGACCGTTAAAATTTCGACCGTTGATTTGGCCGGTAATATATATGTAGCCGGCGATACCAAGGCTTCTTCCAATATTTCTTATAATAACCCCTCAGGGCAAACGACCTTAACGGGTACGCAAGATGGCTGGATTATGAAAATAAATAGTAGTGGAACCGTGCAATGGTCTCGATATTTTAATAGCGGCAGCGCAAAAACCTCTACCATTTTAAGCATGGAAATGAACCGGGCAGATGCGAATTTAATTATTGCCGGTATTACCAGTGGCTTAGCGGCATCCAATATTACCTCTGGAACGGTGCAAAACGCTTATGGAGGCGGGACAAATGATTTATTTGTTGCAGAAATTCCGAAAACAGGGGCGCTTACCAATTGGGGCACCTATTTCGGTGGTGATGGTGATGAAGATAATATGATGGGTTTGAATACTGACCTGAACGACGACATTTACTTTTTAGGGTATTCCAAAAGCACAAATTATCCTACTGCCTCCAACCCCATTCAAACAAGCAGCTATGGGAGTGGAAGCATCGATGCCGTATTTACCAAATTAAACTCAAGCGGTACCACCATTCTTTACAGCACCTATTATGGCGGCACAAGCGATGATGACGACCCTTTAGGGCAGCGAGGCATACTATTTAATAATTGCCGAATCTATTTATCCATAACGGCCAAGTCGAATAATATACCACTTACCAGTGGCGCTATAACACTCACAAAAACATCGGCAACAACCGTTTTTGAGCCTGTTATTGTATCCATGGCCAACCCTCCCGATTTAAACAATACCACGATCAGCTCGGGCCAAACCATTGGTTGTAGCCAACAGCCAACGCCCCTTACCGCAGGAGCCGCCACGTATAATATACCTGCGATTCTGCGCAACGGTGTTTCACAAACGAACAGTACCAGTGGGGCCTATCCTTCTGGGGTACCTAACGTATCTGGTTATCAATGGCAGCAAAGTATCGATTTCACGCATACCTGGACCGACATTGACGGTGAAACAGGTCTAAACTACAGTCCACCCGTTTTATATCAAACTACGTTTTACCGACGTATTGTAAGTGGCGACTATTGCAGTTACTCCGACTCCAATGTAGCCATAATCATTAGTGGTGGCGCCAATGTATTCCCGACGGTTACCTGTGCTGGCACCGTGGCTTCATTTTTTGCAAACCCTGCTGGTGGAGGTGGCTCCAACACCTATTTATGGTCGGGGCCTCTTTCCTTTTCATCGACCTTGCAAAACCCGCAAATTTTAGTTGCCAGCAATGACAATAATGGCTATTATACGGTAACGGTAACCGACATTAACGGTTGTAAAAACACAAAAGTACTCTATCTTGATTTTAGCTCATGTACTTATTCTGTCATTCTAAGTGTTTCACTACTAAACTTTGAAGCCGAAAAAACAGGATCGGCTGCTACACTGCATTGGCAAACGGCAAACGAACATAACAGCGAAGCCTTCATTGTGCAACAAAGTGACAATGGCAACGTTTGGACCAACGAAGCCAGCATCAAGGCCGCTGGAAATAGCACCAAAATACTTGCATACGAATTTATTGACCTGCACCCCTTTGACGGAGTGAACTACTACCGGTTAAAAGTTACTGATTTAGACGGAAGCTATAAATACTCGGAAATAAAAATGGTCGTATTTAACAAAGTGAATGCGCTCGCCATCGTTAATGTGTTACCTAACCCATTTGAGCAGTTGTTAACCATAAACTACCGGTTACCCAATGATGGTAAGGTAACGATTCAACTACTCGATGCGCAAGGACGTTTATTATTGACAGAAGAAAATAATGGACGAAAAGGTCCCAATAGTTTGCAGTTCAACACCTCTAAATTTGGTAGTGGATTATATTTTGTTACGGTAAGTTACAATAATTTAAGTACCATTTATAATAGGGTGGCGAAACAGTGAGCGAAACGTAAATGGTGATTTGAATAGTAACGTAAGAATAGGAAATAATAGATAAAAAGATATCGAATATGTGCTTTCATATTAAACAATCAAAAGATGATATAGCCTTGGAGAATAGGTTTCATGCAAAGTTAGAGCGTAAAGATATTATTGATTCAACAAAGAACTACCACGCTTTTACCTACCCCAAAACACCTATCATTAGCAATGCAAACGATGGCCTGATACAGTATTATAATTGGGGGCTGGTACCTTTTTGGGCCAACGACGACACCGTAAAAAAGTACAACCTGAATGCAAAAATTGAAACGTTAGATGAGAAGCCATCCTTTAAAACACTGGTAAAAAAAAGATGTTTGGTTATTGTCGATGGCTTTTATGAATGGAAATGGCTAGATGCCAAAGGAAAAGATCGCCAAAAATACTTGATTACCTTGCCCGATAATAAACTTTTTGTTTTCGGTGGGCTTTGGAGTAAATGGACGAACAAACATACCGG
>CANNQU010000095.1 GCA_947507965.1 Bacteroidota bacterium | reverse complement strand
TTGATGGGTGGGATTATTCGGTAAGCACCGAAGGCGATTATAAAGTAATAAAAATCGGGTCTAAAAAGAAATACGTTGATGGCGATCAACAGTTTAAAATTCATTACCGTATTTTAAATGCGATCAACTTTTTTAAAGACCATTCAGAATTTTATTTTAATATTATTGGCGATGGATGGCCTACCTCCATTGGCAAAGTAAATTATACGGTATCATTAAGTGAGGCGCTGCCGGAAATTCCAGCTTATTTCATCGCTTCCGGACCCATTGGTTCAAAAGAAAATAACACCGTCAATACTTGGAATGGAACACAACAACTCGTTGGAAATACCACCGTATCACTTGCAAGTAATGAAGGGGTAACCGTCGGTATTACCTTCCCTAGTGGGTATTTAACAGAACCGAATTTCTTTTATTATGGCGTGCAATGGATGATATTCCCTTGTTTGGTATTGGTCATCATGTTTTTAATATGGAGGAAATGGGGTAAAGATGATGATGTTACTATTCAAACTGAATTTTACCCTCCTGCCAAAATGAGCCCTAGTGTTGCCGGATATATTATCGATGATAAGCTCGACAAAAGAGACCTGACGGCTTTAATACCCTATTGGGGTGGAGGTGGATATTTGCAAATTAAAGAAGTGGAAAAAAGCGCCTTGATGGGTTTTAGTAAAAATACGGAATATGAGTTTATAAAATTAAAGGAGCTACCCGAAAATTCGTTGGCCTTTGAACGTACTTTATTTAACGGAATATTTTCTACCGGTGATGCTGTAATGCTGAGCAGCTTAAAAAATGTGCTCTATACCACAATGGAGTCATCGAAAGCGCAGTTGGAAGCTGAAGTGGATAAGGAGGCCTATTATGTTGAAGGTTCGAGAGGGTGGGGAATGTTCTTTTTGTTTTTGGGTATTGCACTAGCGGTGTATGGCGTATTTCTATTGATCAGTGGTTGGGGAGGTCCAATATGGCATGCATTAGCATTTATCGTGAGTGGCCCAATAATACTCTTTTTTGGCACCGTCATGGCCAAGAAGTCTAAAAAAGGAACTTTATTATATCAAAAACTTGCTGGCTTCAAGGAGTTTATCCAAAAGGTAGAACAAGATAAATTAAAAGAATTTTTAAAACAAGACGAAAATTATATTGATAAAGTGCTTCCTTTTGCTATCGTTTTTGACGTTGCCGATGCATGGAAAGATAAGTTGAAAGGATTGGAAATACCACCCCCCAACTGGTATGTTGGTAATTACACCGGTTTTACTACCTATATGTTTTTAAACAGCCTCGATCGGTCGATGAATCAAATGTCGGAAAGCTTTTACAGTGCGCCAAGTAGCAGTGGTACCAGTGGTGGTAGCTTCAGTGGTGGCGGAGGTGGTTTTTCGGGAGGAGGCTTCGGTGGAGGAGGTGGTGGAAGTTGGTAATAGGCTATGAATAGGCAGAATAAACATATTGTATATTGGTTGTTTACCGGTTGTGTACTCATTTATTTGATGGTGCTCCTTGGGGGTATGACGCGCCTCACACACTCTGGTTTATCCATGGTGGAATGGAGCCCCACCGGATCGTTGCCTCCATTGAATGACGCCGACTGGCAACTACAATTTGAGAAGTACAAGACATCGCCCGAATTTAAATTAGTCAACTCATCTTTTACTTTAGATGATTTTAAAGGTATTTTTTGGCTGGAGTTTATTCATCGTTTCCTCGGCAGGATAATAGGAATCGTTTTTTTTGTTCCCTTTATGTTTTTTTTATTTTATAAGAAATTCCCTAATGGGTTTCTTAAAAAGATGATCGTGGTATTGTGCGTTGGTTCCCTGCAAGGGCTTCTGGGATGGTATATGGTGCAGAGCGGACTGGTGAAAAATCCAAATGTGAGCCATTACCGCCTTGCTGCTCATTTAATAACGGCCTTTACTGCTTTTGGATTTACCTTTTGGTATGCCCTCGATTTACTCTATCCTGAGGCCGAAAAATCAAAAGAAAAAGGTTTCGTAATCCTGGCGAAGTTGTTATTGCCTTTAGTCATCATTCAAATTGTTTACGGTGGTTTTGTAGCCGGATTAAAAGCAGGATATTTATATCCTACATTCCCAAAGATGGGTGACGATTGGATTCCCGATGCGGTGCTAACCATTTCTCCCATATCGAAAATGTTTTCATCGTCGCCCGAAGGCGTTTTATTTATTCATCGTGGCTTAGCCTATCTGGTATTCATTCTCGTGGCTTTTATTTACTTTAAATCAAAACAACTTCAGACTACATCCTTACAGAAAAAGATATCCCTGGGGTTACTTATTATTACGCTAGGTCAATTTCTATTGGGCGTTATTACCGTTTTGTATTCCGTTCCCATTAGTATTGCATTACTTCACCAAACTGGAGCGTTTATCCTCTTCTCTGCATCCTTGTTTTTACTTCATCGTGTGAGAAGATAAATTCTTATTTATTCTCTACCTTTGCAATTCGTATATGAATTTTAACTTCCGACTCTTACTAATTTCCATTTTCATTCTCCTATCATTCACTTCTTCCTACTCACAAAAGGTAGGTATAAGTGGCTATGTAAAAGACAGTCTGACCGGCGAAACACTAATTGGAGCCACCGTGGCAATTAAAGCGGAGGGGGTAGGTACAACAACCAATAACTATGGCTTTTATACCTTTCAAATAGAAAAAGGGAAATTTGAAATTTCGGTTTCTTATATCGGTTACCAAGCTCGAAAATTTAATCTAGACATTATTTCGAATGCTACACTCAATATCAGTTTGATGCCTTCTGCTATTTTGCAGGGGGAAGTGGAAGTAACAGGAGAGAAACAAAATAAGAACGTTACCAAAAATGAGATGAGCAAGGTGGAGCTCTCTGCAGAGCGGGTGAAAGAGCTACCCGCATTATTTGGTGAGGTGGATGTTTTACGAACCATTACCCTGCTGCCGGGCATTAAAAGTGGGGGAGAAGGGAGTACGGGTTTCTATGTTCGTGGTGGTGGTCCCGATCAGAATTTGGTTTTACTTGATGAAGCGGTAATCTATAACCCCTCTCATTTGCTGGGATTCTTCTCGGTGTTTAACGCCGATGCGGTGAAAAATATTGAAGTAATCAAGGGCGGTATGCCGGCACAATACGGAAGTAGATTGTCGAGCATCGTAAATGTTACCATGAAAGAAGGCAATAATCAAAAATTCGAGGTCGATGGCGGCATCGGTATTATCTCGTCAAGGCTTATGATTCAAGGCCCCCTGAAGAAAAATAAAAGCTCCTTCATTCTTACTGCCCGTCGCACCTATATTGATGTATTGGTGCAGCCTTTTTTAAAGGCCAATCTTAAGGGTAATCGTTATTATTTTTATGACTTAAACTTTAAGGCGAATTATATCTTGAATGATAAAAATCGAATTTTCCTTAGCAGCTATTGGGGCGATGATGTGTTTTCGTACAAAAGCCCGGATGTGAGTTCAATAAAATTTAGTACGGCCTGGGGCAATAAATTTGTCGGTGGTCGATGGAACCACATCTTTAATAATAAGCTGTTCTTAAATACTTCTGTTGTCTATAACCAATACGAGCTTACAACCAACGCCACGTTTCAGCAAGCTCGTTTCGAGTTGTTCAGTGGCCTGCACGATTGGAATGCGAAAATGGATTTCAATTTAAATCTGCATCCACGCCACAAAATTTTGTATGGCGGTAATTATATTTATCATACGTTTACCCCCGGTATCGCCAGTTTCAAGTTCAATGGAGAGGGCAATAGCACAACGGCTAAAATCAATAGTCAGTACGCACATGAAGCCGCCCTCTATGTTAGTGAGGAATGGGATGTTACCGAAAATTTTAGTGTGCAAGGCGGATTACGTTATGCCTATTTTAATCAGGTAGGCCCCTATAAACAGGAGGTTTTTAATGAGCTTGGCGGGCCTACAGGTAAGTTTATCACCTATAATTCGAATCAAAGTATAAAGGTATATCAAGGGTTGGAACCTCGGTTAAATTTACGTCTTACCTTGAATGAGCAGTCGTCCGTAAAAGCATCGATAAACAAAGTGGATCAGTTTTTACATTTGGCCACCACCAGTGGAGCCTCACTTCCAAGCGACCTATGGATACCGAGTAGTAGGCTGGTGAAACCACAAATTGCATGGCAATATGCGACGGGGTATTTTAGAAATATCAATGACAATATGTTTGAGACGAGTGTAGAAATATATTATAAAAACATGCAAAACCAAATTGAGTTTCGACCGGGAGCACAATTATTTTTCAATGCCAATTTAGAGAACGAAGTCATTGAAGGCAAAGGTGAAAGTTATGGTGCCGAATTTTTTATTAAGAAAAATAAAGGCAAACTAACCGGATGGATTGGCTATACCTTAAGCCGTACGACTCGTACCTTCGATTTTAGTACCGGGCCCATTACCTATCCCTATCGTTATGATCGATTGCATGATTTGAGTGTGGTGCTAACGTATCAGATCTCGAAAAAATGGAATGCCAATTTCGTCTTCGTCTATGGCACCGGTAATGCCGTGACCTTGCCATTCAGCGCGGTATTGTATAACTTGGGATTCGATCAGCAGTTACAGCCTACGTCTACTGTTATCGATAACTATAATTATGATAAAGTAAATAGTACTCGGTTACCGGCCTATCATAGGGCCGATTTATCGTTTAATTATAAGGCAAAGGCTGGGAAAAATTTGGAATCTTTTTGGAATTTCTCCTTGTATAATTTATATAATCGGGCGAATCCATATTTTATCTATAGCGAAAAAGACGAGTTAGCCAATAAGGTTCAATATAAGATGGTCTATCTCTTTCCTATTCTTCCCAGTGTTACCTATAATTTCAAGTTTTAACGTTTCACCAGAGCACTACCATCGATGATTAAAAAGCGCCACATTCTTTTATCTATGCTACTTGGAGCAATGCTTCTGGGAGCATGCACCAAAAATATTGATATCCAAGTGCCGAAAGACGATGAGAAAATCGTGGTGGAAGCCTATATCAATAATCTCTATCCTAATTTAAATTATGTTCTCATCACCAAAACGGTGAATTATTTCAATCCGAATTTTTCATTAATCGGTTTTGGAAATGCATTGGTGATTATTGGAGAAGGAAAAATTGTTTCAGCCAACGATACCACTTGGACATCCTACACGCTTACTCCAAATCCTTTAAAGGAAGGAATATATAATAATGGTAGTTTGCTTGGAAAGGAAGGCTACGTTTATAAGTTAGAGATCTGGTTAAACGATCGGTATTATTCGAGCTATACCACCATACCTCCAGTGGTTCCATTGGACAGCTTAACTCGTGAAATTGTTTATAAATCGAACACGCCGCGTGCTTTATTAAGTGTTCATTTTGCCGAGCCACCTTCGTTGGGTGAGAATTATCGGGTGATGCTTCGCTATGGAAGCAATCCTCTTTTTTATGCATGGGGTGATGTAGCCGATAGCAATCAAAGTTTCTTTAATGATGATAATTCCAATGGCGTGTATCGGCATTTCACGTATCTGCGTTCGTTTCAAATGGGCGATACCATCCAGTATTATCTCGCTACCATGGATCGGGCAACCTACAATTTCTGGGACAGCTATGTGAGTGCACGTCAAAATGGAGGGCCATTTGCCACACCAATCCAACTACGAAGCAATGTGAAAGGGAAAGATGTTATAGGGTGCTTTAGTGGCTATGCCTTGAGTCGAAAGCAGTTTATTTTTAGGCTATGAACATATTTAAATCGTAATGGTTAAATAAGGCATCATCGGCTTAATCGTTGTCCTCATCAACCATACCGGGCTATTTAATCAAGGTGAAAATACCTTTATACGTTGACTCAACATCAAGTTTATCTTTAACGACTAACATATAGTAATATTCACCTGAAGGGGCCATCTTGCCGGCTACTTCCCCGTTCCATTGATTTGAAACTTCATTACTCGAAAATACAACTTGCCCCCAGCGATTATAAAGTGCAAGCGTAAATTCCTTAATTCCGGTAGCAAAAATTTCATACCTGTCATTTAAGTTGTCAGCATTGGGAGTAAACACATTTGGGATAATTATTTTGAAACTATTTCGTACCACAATAAGGTAACTAAAGGTGTCGATGCAGCCTCTCGCATTTCGTATGATGAGTAATGCGTTATAATTTCCGTCTTTCGTGTAAACATGTTTTGGATTTGATGCCGTTGAACTAGCCCCATCACCAAAATCCCATAAGATGCTTTGCGCCCCACGACTTAAATTACTAAATAAAACTTCCAATGGAATATCTCCATTATCAGGGGTTGGAATGAAGAAGGCGTTTATTGACGTGTCGATATACACAGTAACACTGTCCACTGCCCCAATGCATCCATTATTAACAGATTTTGCCCAATATGTGGTGGTAAATTGAGGTTTTACCGTGATAGAAACTAGGGTGTCGCCGGTATTCCATAAAACCTTTGGTGCCAAGGTAGTAGCGGTGAGCGTTTTTGAGAAACCACGGCAGAGTGTGTCATCTGCACCGGTTTGAATGGAATAACGTTTCGTTACATTTACTCGAACGGTATCGAATGAACTGCACTGATGATTACTGGTAACTTTGAGAATATAGTCAGTGGTAAAACTTGGCTTTGCATACGGGTTTGAAATGTTCGACGAGCTTAAGCCTGTGGATGGGGTCCACGAATAGCTTCCAATACCACTGCCATTAAGTTGAATGCTATCGCCTTCGCAAAGGGTTACATCAAGGCCAGCATTAGCCGTAGGATATTCCCATACCTGTATCCTTAATTTAGCAGTATCAACACATAGCCCATTATTTACGATGGCATAATAGGTGGTGTCTACATCGGGGTTTACCGTAGGTGTGCTGCTATTGATATTATTTATTTTATAATTTGGAAACCATGAAACACTTGTTGTTCCGGTAAGCGTAGCTTTTAATTGGATGCTTCCACCCCGGCAAAAACCAGTGTCGGGACCAACCGTTACCTTTACTTTTGGGATGACGTTAACAAAAAGGGTGTCGTTTTTTTCACATCCAAAAGCGCTCCTTCCGGTTACAATAAAAGTAGTAGCAAACAGCGGTCTAATCCAGGGGTTGCCTACACTACTATCGCTTACGTAAAGCTTGCTCTTCCAGCGATAGGATGAAGCGCCGGTGACATTTAATTGCACACTATCGCCTTGGCAAAGGGTGAAGTCGTTTCCGGCAAAAGTAGCAGGGGAGGGCTGAACTTGCACCCGAACGGTATCACTATCTTTGCAAGAGCCATTGGATACGACCACTTTATAGGTAGTTGTGGTGGATGGAAAAGCCAATGGATTGGAGCTATTGGTAGCACTTAGGCCCAAAGCCGGGCTCCATTGATAGGATGCCCCGCCACTTGCCTGAAGTCTTACATTACCTCCTAGGCATACAAAGGTATCTCTGCCTGCATTTGCCAAAGGCGCAGAGGTGACAAAAATGGTTATGGTATCGTATTTTATGCAGTTGGTGCCATTGCTGCCTTTAATAAGATAGGTAATGGACGATGTAGGTTTGCACCAAGGATTGGTGATGGTGCTATCGTCTAAAAAATTTTTAGTACTAAAAGTAACCGTTGTTGCTCCATTAACTTGTAGTTGTACACTATCGCCTTGGCAAAGCGTAATATCAGGGCCCGCATCGGTAGTAGGACCGGCAAATAGTGTAACTTTTACGGTGTCGTAAGCAATGCATCCATAGAAAGAGGTAGCTTTCAGTATATAATTGGTAGTAACCGGAGGTGAAGCTTTTGTTGTTTTGCAGGTAGGGCAGCTTAAGCCAGTTGTTGGCAGCCATTGGTAACTGAAAGCGGTGGCGGCTGTAAGCTGAACACTATCATAAGGGCAGATAGAAGTATCGGCACCGGCATCAGCAAATACGTCACAAAACCCCTGTTGATTGCTAAATGAGCCACTAGCGCCAGTAAGTCCCCAATATACTTGTGTGATGCCTCCAAACACACTGTCGATGATATTATACGTTTTATTGATTCGAAGGGTGTCGTCAAAAAATACATGGATAATATAGGTTGACGGTATCCATTGGATACGAAATTTGTGACATTTACCGTCTTCAATATTTTTACCACTATTACTTGCGGCAACCGCCGGGGCTACCACGTTAAAAACGGAGCCATTTTTATTAATAGCCAAGTGGTCGGCTGCGATATCGGGATATCCATTACTCAGGTTATCCCAGGTGTCTATCTCGAAATTAAGAGAGGGCGTTATTCCATCGTAGGCCATAAAGCTGCCGATATATCCGTAGGCATTTAAACCTGCCGATGAGTTATGAAGGGTAAAGGAGATTCCATCAGCTCCTGGATAATCATTGGTTCCAAGGTTTACCATGAAGGTCTTATCAAATGGCTGGCTTAAGTCGAGAGTCGTTAAGCTCCACAAGCAGCCCGACGTGTTGGGGGTATCGGGGTTAAGCTGATAGCAGCCTGCGGCCACTTGTCGAGCACGACCGATGGTATGAAAGGGTTGTGCCGAAAGTTGTAAACACAGCAAGCCGAGCGCTACGAAGAATATTTTGCGAATCAAAAACACCTCACAATTTTACTGAAAATTATTGAGTATAGCGCATGCCGATTTCGGAGCGTATAGAACGACATCGATTCACTAGGCGTGAGGGAATAAATAAAAACGTACGAAGATGCATTCCGTCTCATTTTTTTTTCTACCTTTGCATCCTTAAGGGTTGCGTAGCTTAATTGAATAAAGCATCTGACTACGGATCAGAAGACTCGGGGTTTGAATCCCTGCGCGACCACTCAATCACAGTAAGGGTTCCAAGGTTTTGGA
>CANNQU010000094.1 GCA_947507965.1 Bacteroidota bacterium | reverse complement strand
GTTAGCATCAAAATACGTCAATGGTAACTTGTTCATGGACCTAGGATCTGCGAAAGGAGGGCTTCAGAATAGGAATGACGAAACAGCATTGATACGGTCTTTGCGGATCATTTTATTTTCGCCAGCACATCAAATACTGAAATACCCTGCAAGCCATAAAATCACTTGCATTTTAGTTGTACATAATAGATTTAATTATAAATTTGTAAAAAGTCAAACGATTATGGCAAGTAAAAAAAAACAGTTTAAATCGACACAAAAAACCGAAAAGCATGAATCTAAACCATCGTTTAGTATTTTTAACTCACTAGAAAATTATTTAGAACTAAGAGCACGTAAACTATTTTACATTCTCTTATCATTCTCAATACTCATCAGTATCATCTTATTCGACATGCGGATATCGGTTGGTGGAGATGACTCTGCCTACATCCAAAGAGCTTATGACTTTATAAAGAAGGGGGAATTTCCATTTTTTCAAGGACCACTTTACCCTTTAGTTCTTAGCCCTTTTGTTTATTTCTTCGGAATTAATTTATTCGTCGTAAAATTATTATCACTGATCTTCATTAACATCACCTTCATCTTTACGTATAAAACCTTTAAAAACAGAATTCCTTTTACACTCCTTTTTCTGTTACTCGGCTTTATTGCATTTAATCCATTCTATCAATATTTTTCTAGTGTCACCTATACCGAAGCATTTTTCCTTATGCTTCAATCCATTGCCTTATATTTTAGCTTGTCGTTCATTGACTTAAGTAATACACGTTCATTGAATTATAAGCTAGATTGGAAGATTTTGCTTTCCGTGGGCTTATTTTTTTTATTGGTTTCACTTGCAAAGACGGTAGCCATCATTTGTATTCTTCCCTTGTTTATTTATTTTATTATTAATAAAAAATGGGACTATCTCACAGGCACCGCTATCGCCTTTGTTGCATTAAAAGTTAGTTACGAGGTAGGTATCAGAGCAACGTATGGCCAACCAGATCTTGGGCAATTTCAAAGCATGTTTTTGGTCGATTTATACAAACCCCATTTAGGTTACGAAGGTTTTAGTGGCATGATTAACCGTTTTATTGACAATGCCGATACTTACCTTTCAGCACGCTTCTTCAGCATTCTATATTTACGCTCATTTGATGAGAATTTCATCATGATTATCTCACCACTAACCATTTTAATCATTGCTTTACTTATTTCTTTTGCCATTTTAGCGTATAAGAAAAACAAGGTCGTTTTCTATATTAGTTTATATGTTATTGCATTAATTGGGGCCATATTTTTCGGTATTCAAGCAAAAAATAAACAATGGCGTTTAATCATCGTTTTTGTACCCTATTTGTTCTTAGTACTGATGTATGGCTTTTATTATTTATCACAAAAAATCGTTCCCCTACAGATATTATTCATTTCGTTCTTCGGCTATATCGCATTATCAAGCTTATATAATGCAAGTATCAAATCGGCTGAAAATTTCAGCATCTTGAAAGAAAACATTAAAGGCAACCGATACGCTGGCTTCAACCCAGATTGGGTAAACTACCTAAAAGCCAGTGAGTGGTGTGGCGATAGTTTACCCCCAGGCGAGGGAATAATTGCTCGAAAACATTCCATGAGCTTTATTTATGCAAATGGTCGAGAGTTTACACCGATCTACCAGGTACCTGTTTTTCAAGATAGTATTCTTACAGCCGATTCAATGATTTCTTTTGTAAAACAATTCCATTGCAGGTACGTGCTTTCTGCTCAATTAAGAGCCAACCCGGCAAAAAAAACCGAGCAAACCGTAAATACGATTGAAATGATTATGGGTAGGATATTCCGAAAGTATCCTGAGAAATTTAAGCGATTACATGTTGAAGGTAACGATGAAAAGGCAGAAGTTTATGAGATGTTCTTATAGCTATGTCCGGTTTAAAAACTTACCCCGTTTTCTTCTATTTGTTACTGCTTTGGCATACCTCATCAGCACAGGTAACCCCAACTATTTTTGACGAGAGTAATACCTCTGCTGCCGGCAACGCAAGTACGAACGACTATGTGGAAGGTCTGGAAAACTACTTAAAGCACCCCATCAATATAAATACGGCAGATCGGGGAACACTGGATGAATTACAACTATTGAGCCCTCTTCAAATCACTGCCATCATTTCACACAGAATACGTTATGGCAACTTCCTCTCCCTCTTAGAGTTACAGAGTGTACCAGGCTTTGACATGGAAACAATCCACAAGGTGATACCTTACCTCTCGGTTCCGGAAAATTTATTCGCCGATAAAGAAAAAATCAAACAATTAGTAAAGGGTGCGAATCACACCTTCGTGTTCTTTTATGAACAGCCTTTGCAAGCTGCACAGGGCTTCCTAAATCATACCGACAGTATATCAACCAACGATTATTTAGGGGGGAATTATAAATCTAATATTCGATACCGATTTACCAATGGAAGTAAATTAAGTATGGGTTTTAATGCTGATAAAGATATTGGAGAACCTGTTTTTACTTCGAAGCAGCCAAAAGGCTTTGATTTTTATTCGGCTCATTTATATGTGAAAGATATCGGAATTCTAAAGCAATTGGTCGTGGGAGATTATCATATAAGCATCGGACAAGGGCTTGGCATTGGATCGGGCTTTGTTCTCAATAAAAGCATCGAAGTACTACAAATTCATCGGTATGCCTCTGGATTAAGGCCTTACCGATCGATGAATGAGTTCGGCTTCTTTAGAGGTGCCGCGGCAACGATAGGAAGAGAAAGATTTTCAACAACCTTCTTCCTTTCCATAAAAAAAACAGATGGAAATACCCTGATTAATGATACTTCGCTGGTTGCTACCGAACGATATTATAATCTAATCCAAAGTGGATATCATCGAACCTATGGCGAGCTGGCATTAAAAAACACCTCGACACAAAAGGTTTTTGGAGGCTATGTACAAACGCAGATGGCAAAACTACATGTAGGGGTGGGTTATGTAAATCAGCAATCGAATACTACTAAGCAAATTGCCCACGCCGATTTCACCTTCACCACAAGCAATTATTCTTTTTTTGGTGAAGGAGCAATTCAAGAAGGAGGAGGTAAAGCCTTGCTGATGGGAACAATGGCTGCATTAACAAAGGACTTAGACATGGCTATAATTTACCGAAATTATACTTCACAGTACCAGAATTCGTTGAGTAATGCATTTAGTAACGCATCAAGCCCTACCAATGAAAACGGAATTTATGCCGGTGCTACCTTAAAATTGAACTATGGTTTCAGGGCTTTATGTTATGCCGATTTTTTTAATTCGCCTCAACCTAAATACCGAACCAATGGTGCTTCCCATGGTCACGACTATGCCTCAGCCCTACAATACCAACCGGGAAAATCGTTTAAACTGGAGATACGATACCGTATCTTAACCAATCAAAATAACATACCATCGACAGCTGAAAAAACGGTGGGATATCTAATCAACGAACAGCATGGTACGTTGCGTATTCAATGCGACTTCATCCATTCAAAGCAGTTATCTTTCAGAACCCGTTTCGAACAAACCACATTTCGTAACGAAACCGAAGAAGAGCAACAAGGCAATCTTATCTTTCAAGATCTTCATTTTAATGCATTATCGGGTAAATGGGGCGTTGACTTTCGTTATTGTCTCTTTAATTCCAATGGATCTAGCGCCAGAATGTATACCTTTGAAAATGATGTACCGTATGCTTTTAGCATCACACAACTCACGGGCAAAGGATCTCGATTTTATTTGATGGCCAATTATAAACTCGGAAGAAATGTGGATGTTTGGATACGTTTCGCTACTCTTTTTTTGCCTGATGAAACAACCATTGGAAGTGGTTTGGATAAGATACAAGGAGATAAACGAGAGCGTATTAAAGTGTTAATGAAAATAAAATTTTAAACGATGAAATTGAACTACGCAGAGAATATCGCATTCTATGAAACAGGCGATGGGTCGAATACCTTGATTAATAAGACCACGAATGAAACATATCACTCGAAACATGGGGCAGTGCAGGAGTCAATGCATGTATTTATTAAAATGGGGTTGGAATTTGTTTTGAGGCAAGGGCATCGCCCTTTAAGAATACTCGAAGTAGGTTTTGGAACAGGGCTTAACGCCTTACTAACCGCTGATTATAACTGTATAGAACCTATTGTTTACCACGCGTTGGAGCCTTTTTTAGTCCCACTTGAGATCATTAATAACACCAACTATACTCGATTCCTAAATCAAAAACATTTAAAAGACTATCTAACAGAGCAATATAAGAAACAAACGGAATTGGAAAATAATCCCATGACGCTTTATCTGGGTAACTGTGAAGTGGAAATTTTTAATACCCCTTTAGAAGATTTTAAAACTGATTTTAGGTACGATTTAATTTTCTATGATGCCTTCTCACGTCATAGCCAGCAAGAAATGTGGGAGGGAGAATTAATACAAAAAGTGGTGTCACTGATGGCAGATGGTGGCGTTTTTGTTACCTATAGTGTTACCGGAAACTTAAAACGAGCCATGAAAGAGCTCGGATTGATAACAGAGCGCATGCAGGGGGCACCGGGTAAAAGAGAAATGCTTCGAGCAATAAAACCCAAACCATGATTTTTAATTTTAAACAGTTTGAGGTGAAGCATGCCAACAGTTTATTGAAGGTCAATACGGATGCTGTGTTGCTAGGGGCATTAGTACATTCTAAAAAAAAACGGAACACGCTCCTCGATATTGGAACCGGTTGTGGTGTTATTGCACTCATGCTTGCGCAGAAATTTAATAACGCTTCGATCGACGCCATAGAACCCGATTGGTCAAGCTATGAAGAAGCGGAATATAATTTTGCTAACGCACCATATTGCCATCAGTTAAAAGCATATCATTCGGCGCTTCAAAATTTCGAAAACACAAAAAAATACGATATAATAGTAAGCAATCCACCATATTTCGAGTTGCCTGATTTTTCAAAAGGTAATAATCTCCAAGGGATCTCTGAAAACAGAAAAAAATTCGCCACGCAGTTTTCGCTCACCTTTGAAGAACTACTATTACATGTCAACCATTTACTAGATACGAAGGGAGCCTTTTGGGTAATTATCCCCTATCTTTCTAAAAAAACATTTATCGCTATAGGCTTAAAAAATAACCTTCATCTGCAAGAAGAAATAAACATACGAAGTACGCTGAAGAACGTCTTTATCCGCTGTGTTTTATGTTTTAGCTTTGATGAAAGAATCACGATAATCTCAACCAGTCTTACGCTCTATAATTCAGATAGAACAAGGCATACGCAATATACTGAAATCACTAAAGACTACTATCTATAAATACCTTATGAGATAAAATACATATCGATTTCTCCTTTATTCTTAGCGGCAATCTTGCCACGGTAAACACAGTGATATTTTTCTTTGATAATATCATAGGTGGTTTGCGAAACATTAATCTTATTCGTATCTCCATTTTCTTGCATTCGAGCTGCGGTATTAACCGTATCGCCCCAAATATCGTACGCAAATTTAGTAAAGCCAACAACGCCTGCCACCACAGGTCCCGTATGAATGCCTATGCGAATATCGAAATGCACCTTATCCTTTCTTTCTATATTATATTCGGCAATAACATCTAGAAATTTTTGAGCCACTTCTACCGCAACAAAAGCATTCGTTTGATTTGCCACCGGAATGCCTGAGGCGCAGATATAAGCATCGCCTACAGTCTTTATTTTTTCAATATCAAAACCCTTTATGACTTTATCAAAGGCCTCAAAATAGGCTTCCAGGGCCTCAACCAAAACTTCCGGGGTGAGTGTAGCGCTTATTTTGCTAAAATCTTTAAAGTCGGCGAAAATTACAGATACCTGCTCAAAGCGATGTGCCGGTGTTTTTCCCGTTGCTTTTAATTCATGCATTATGGCTTCAGGAAGGATGTTCAATAATAACTCATCGCTTCTCTTTTGTTCTCTCTCAATAACCCGTTTCTGTGAGCGAATTTCTGCCATCGACTTTAATAAAGTCTGCTCAAAATATTGTACGAGATAAAAGAAGGCAAAAATTAAGCATAGCGTACACGAGGATATGAAAATAGGATAAACCGACTTAGGAACATCTTTACTCATGGCTAGGTCGTTATAGTTTATAAAAGAAAATAACAATACGATACACGACAAAACACAAGCCCACAGTATCGCCTCAGCTTTTGAGAACAAGATGATTCCACCAACCGCCACCAGAGAAAACCAAGGAAGGATAGCAGAATAAATGCCACCGTCGAAATACACACATAAAACAATAGCGATAGTTACGAACAGTAAAAATAAATGCGCAGAGATCTCGTATTTTATCGCGCTTCTTCGAAAAAGAAAAAGCAACACGGTACTTAAAATAAATAAACTGCCCATAATAAAAGTACCACGTGATAAGTGCATCACAACACTTACTAAACATAAAATAAGGGATGCTAAGATAACCGTAAGCATCGCAAAAATAAGAAGCCCCGTTTGGTGAAACGCCTCTTCATCATGGATAGTTTTCGGAGAGAAATAAGTTCTTAGCTTAAGCAACATATAAAATTAATTTAAACTGTCATTTTTAAACTCCATCCACCGAGCAATATATTTCCCTACGATATCAAATTCCAAGTTTACTTCCTCCCCAACGGAAAGATGATGAAAAATGGTATGCTCGAAGGTATATGGAATAATAGCTACAGAAAAAGAATTTATTTTGGAGTTTATCACCGTCAGGCTAACGCCATTAATACCAATACTTCCCTTTTCCACCGTAATGTTTCTATTGGCTGCGCTATATTCAAAGGTGAAAACCCAACTTCCATTTTCTTCCAATCGCTCAATACAGCGTGCCGTTTGATCGACATGCCCCTGTACCATGTGCCCATCCAACCGATCGCCTAGTTTTAAGCATCGCTCTAAATTCACCTCATCGCCTATTTTAATATATTTTAAATTTGACTTTTGAAGTGTTTCATCAATGGCAGTAACTTTATGTGTATCGCCATCAACATCAACCACCGTAAGGCATACTCCATTATGAGCTACACTCTGATCTACTTTTAATTCAGGTGATATAGGTGATTGAATACTAAACGTGATATTTGTTCCAACCTTTTCCAAAGCGGTGATTCTTCCAATATTTTCAATTATTCCGGTGAACATAATCTAACGTGGTCAAGTATCAATGAATGGTAATTAATACATCATCCAAAGTGAGTGTAAATTATCAAAGCCTCCTTCCCTCTTTTGATTCTCACTATGCGTTCATCACGCCGCCGCTAATATCTTTATAACGCACTCTATGGGGGCCACTATAGCCTTTTCGCTTTTTAAGGCTCTCCTCGTAGGCGCTATAATCACCTTCAAAAAACACCACCTGCGAATCGCCTTCAAAAGCAATGATATGCGTTGCAACACGGTCTAAGAACCATCTATCGTGACTGATGATGACGGCACAACCGGCAAAATTTTCTATCGCTTCTTCCAAAGACCGTAACGTGTTCACGTCGATATCATTGGTAGGCTCATCGAGCAACAATACATTACCACCGTCTTTCAGCGTCATGGCCAAATGCAAGCGGTTACGCTCACCTCCCGATAATATGCCTACCTTTTTTTGTTGATCTTGTCCGCCAAAATTAAATTTCCCGATATAGGCGCGCGACACCAGTTGCTTACCTCCTACGATCATGTTCTCTGTTCCTCCACTTATGGCTTCAAAAATACTCTCCTCCGGATTTAGGTTATCGTGGCTTTGATCGACATACGAAACTTTCACTGTATCGCCCACTTTAAAGCTACCACTGTCGGGCGCTTCCAATCCCATAATCATTTTAAACAACGTCGTTTTACCGGCACCATTTGGGCCTATCACGCCTACAATCCCCGCTTTAGGCAAGGTGAAACTAAAATTTTCAAATAATATTTTATGCCCATACGCTTTGCTCACGCCACTGGCTTCAATAACCACGTCACCCAATCGTGGACCCGAAGGGATAAACAACTCCAGTTTGTCTTCTTTCTCTTTCGATTCTTCACTCATCATTTTATCATATGCCCCTAAACGGGCTTTCGATTTTGCTTGTCGTCCTTTAGCCCCTTGTCTTACCCAATCCAACTCACGTACTAAAGCCTTCTGACGTTTGCTTTCTTGCTTCTCTTCCTGGGCTAAACGATTGCTCTTTTGCTCTAACCAACTGCTGTAATTGCCTTCCCACGGAATGCCCTCACCTCTATCCAATTCTAAGATCCACCCAGCCACATTATCTAAGAAGTACCGATCGTGCGTTACCGCAATTACCGTACCCGGAAAATTTTGCAAGAAAGATTCCAACCACGCAACACTCTCGGCATCGAGGTGATTGGTAGGCTCATCTAGAAGCAAGATATCCGGCTCACTTAATAGCAATCGGCAAAGTGCTACACGACGTTTCTCACCACCACTTAAAACACTACAAAGTTTATCACTTTCGGGGCAGCGCAGAGCATCCATGGCCACCTCCAAACGGTTATCGAGTTCCCATGCATTGGTGGCATCAAGCTCATCCTGCAATCGACTCTGACGATCGAGCAACTTGTTCATCTGATCGTCGTCCATGGGCTCACCCAATTTCATGCATACGTCATCGAATTCAAGAAGCTTGTCAACCAAAGGTTTTACCCCTTCTTTCACCACTTCCATTACTGTTTTGGTAGGATCGAGTTGTGGCTCCTGACTGAGATGCCCTATTTTATAGTTTCCCTTAAAGGCAATTTCGCCTTGATAGTCTTTGTCTTCTCCAGCGATGATACGCAGCAAGCTCGACTTCCCACTTCCATTTAAACCAAGCACTCCGATTTTAGCGCCATAATAAAAACTTAAATAAATATTCTTTAATACCTGCTTTTGTGGAGGATAGGTTTTACTCACCCCCGCCATCGAAAAAATTATTTGTCTGTCCATATGAAATTTGAGTTGCGAAGATACAAAAGATAGGGAAGTAGGGCGAATTTGAAAATGATGAAGGCCTT
>CANNQU010000093.1 GCA_947507965.1 Bacteroidota bacterium | reverse complement strand
TCATGAATATGTTGATGGCACCAGATGAACGGCATTTATAGGCTTTTTTTTGAGATCCTTCCTTCGTCGGGATGACAATACAACAGGGTCAATACCTCCATTTTTCCGTCGCTTCATGAATATGTTGATGGCACCAGATGAACGGCATTTATAGGATCTCATTCTTAAAGAAATAAATTGAGCATCAATATACGTCAATGGTAACTTGTTCTTGGATCTAGGATCTGCAAAAAAAAAGCTTCAGAATAGGAATGACTTAACATCATTGATACGGTACTGGCGGATCATTTTATTTTCGACAGCACCTTTGGTACGGGTACCCTCTTTGCATGTTACCATTTCCTAAATCTTGCTAACATGAATCCTAAATCATAAAATAGTGCTATCTTCGCTCATGATGAAAAAGTTATTTCTGATGGTTTTTGCAACGATACTATTTATGCATGGTAAATCGCAGAGCGATTTACCTAATGTAACAGTAAAGACGATGGATGGAAAGTCGGTGAATTTTCAAACCTACGGTAAGTCCGGAAAGATTGTAGTGGTAAGCTTTTGGGCTACCTGGTGCGGGCCCTGTAAAAAGGAATTGGTTAAGCTTAATAAATTGCTTCCCGAATGGTCGTCAAAATATAATATGCAGCTCCTTGCCGTGTCTGTTGATGATAGCAAAACGGCTCCCAAAGTGAAGCCGTACGTGGTCGGTCAGAATTGGAAATTTGATGTTGTTCTCGATCAAAATAGCGACTTGAAAAGGGCTTTAGGAATTGCTAATGTGCCCTTTACCTTGATTATAAAAGATGGGAAAATACTCTACCGGCATGATGGTTATGTTGATGGTGCGGAGAATGAATTGGAAGCTCAACTTAAAAAAATAACTGGAAAATAACCGATGAGTATAAAAGGCAGATTAGCACAATATGTCTTTAGTAAAGCAACCACTCGCTCGCGTGCCAAGCGACGAACCGTAGCCATTTCAAATGCCAAAACCATTGGCATATTGTATGATGCAACCCAACCGGTGGAAGTGAATATCATCAAGAAATTTGCAGAGTCTTTAAAATCGCAAGGCAAAATAGTAACCCTCTTCGGCTTCTATAATAAAAAAAAATCGCCCCTCAATTTCATTAGTTCTTTGAGCAACGAAATCATCTCTCGTTCCGACTTGAATTGGATTGGTTTGCCTAAAAAAAGCACCTATGCGATGATGGCCAATGAGCCCTTCGATATGCTGCTCACCTTATGTACATGGCATTGCCTGCCCCTTCTGGTGATCTCTGCATCATCAAAAGCAAAATTTAGAATGGGGAAGTATTATAGCGACGCCATGCATTGTTTTGATTTCATGGTGAATGTAGAAAACAATGTGCCTCTGGAAAATTTCCTGGCACAAATTCAAATGTATTCTCAGAAAATGAATGGTTGATTCATTTTTATGTCATTTTTTTTATTTTAGCGTCTATTCCCGATTATTCTTTTTGGTTATGTCATAATTTTTCATACTTTTGATTTTTTAAAATATAAAATTTTTATGCAATGTACCTCTACGAATTTTCTGAAAAGAATTAGTGTCTTATTTTTTATTCTAATTATTTGGTGTTCGAAAGGTATTTCTCAGACCTTTATCATCGGAACCGGCACAAATACGAATGCCACCACCGATTATCCTGCCCCTTATGGTAACTGGTACACCGGTGCCAAACATCAGTTTCTGGTATTGGCTTCAGAGCTTACGGCTTCGGGCGTAACGACCCAACGAAAAATTAGAAGTCTCGCCTTCGATGTAGCTGGAGTGCAGGGTACTGCGCTTACCGACTTTACCATTAAAATAGGCCAAACCACAGCTACCAGTTTAACAACTACCTATATCACCGGATTAACACAGGTTTATAGCGTGCCGTCGTACACGGAATATTTGGGTTGGAATACCCACACCTTTTCCACTCCCTTTACCTGGAATGGAACCTCCAATTTGGTGGTAGAGGTTTGCTTTGATAAATATGTTTCTACTTACGACTATACCTTAAATGCCGTAACAAGGTATAGCACCACCTCTTTCAATTCGTCGAACGTATTTTATGATGATAATGGAGGCGTGTGTTCTACATCGAATGGCTATGTGGCCAATCAGGATCGATCGAATATGAAGTTTTTAATTACCACACCTATTACTTATGATGTAGTAATGAATAGCATTGTATCTCCTACCTCTTGGGCTGTAGGAACGAATACCATTACCGTGATGGCTCAAAATTTTGGCACCACCCCTCTAAGTTCTGCCGACTTTGGCTACCAATTGGGAGCATCTGCTCCGGTATTACAATCAAATGTCAGCATTTCCCCTGCGCGCAACGACGGGCAATCCTATAATCATACCTTTTCCACCAATTTAACAATTGCAACGGCCGGTACGTACTCACTAAAGGTATGGGTGCGTAACCCCAATAACACCGGTGCCGATCCAAACACCTACAACGATACCATCTATAGGAGTATTTGCACGGGTATCGCGGGTACCTATACCATTAATCCTTTAGGAGGAACCGGGTCTACGAATTTCACTACGTTTACCGATGCCATAAATAAAATGGTTAGTTGTGGTGTCTCAGGGGCTGTTACTTTCAATGTTTCGTCGGCCACCTATAATGAGAAAGTATTAATTCCGGAAATTTCAGGTGCATCAGCTATCAACAAAATTTCATTTGTAGGTACCGATACGTCCAGTTGTATTTTAACGTATGCCTCCACCGGTAGTGCCGATAACTATACCTTACAACTTAGTGGTGCAAAGTATATCTCGTTTAAAAATATAGCCATAGAAAACACAGGATTACTATCCGCCTTCGACTATTATTTTGCCGTTTATTTAAACAAAGATGCAAACTACAATAAATTTACAGGCTGTAAAATATCGGTACCGGTACTTTCAAGCAATGTATATTACTACCCTATTGCAATAGGTATTTGCGATGGCAATTATTACACCGGCACCAATGCCGTTTACGACACCGTGCTAAATTCTCGAATCATTGGAGGCTATTTTGGAGCATGTTATTCGGCCAATGCAAGTAATGCAAACAACGCCATTATAGGTAACGTAATCGAACAATATTATTTTGTGGGTGTTACCTTATATGCGGGTATCGGAATTACATTTTCTGATAATACGATACGACGACCATTACCATCGGCTTCTTATGCGTTGTATCTGTATAATCATAGCAACTACAGAGTTTCACGGAATATTATTGAAGCCCCATATTATGGCATTTACATGGATTATTCCAGCTCCTTAGGAAGCGGATATCAGGTGGATAATAATATTATTTACAATGTGAATTCAAGTGATTTTTATGGGATTTATGGTTACGCATTTGGCGATTTCTTTAATAATACCGTTTACTCTAATGCCTCCACAGGATGTTGTGTTTATTTCTATAGTGGAAGTAATTGCCGATTCGTTAATAATATTTTAGAAAACACCGGTTCTGCTGGGTTTGTTTTTAATTCAAGTCCTAGTTATCATTCAGCCTTAGATTATAATAACCTATATGCTACGGGGTCAAACTTCGCCGTATTTGGTGCAACCTACCTCGATTTGGCCGCATTAAGAGCTGGTAACCCGTCTTTTAATCAAAAATCGGTGAGCTCGGCCTCTCCGTTCATGAGTAAAACCCTCGGTGCATTAAATTTGCATTTGAGTGCTTCAAGTCCTGCAGCAACCGGAACGAGTGCGTTTCTGTCAACAACACTCCTCGATGTTGATAAAGAAGCTCATTGTACTTTTGCTCCTTCTCTTGGTGCCGATGAATCGAAGTTTAATTCGGGTACACCAGTAGCTGGTTTTACCGGGCCCGATACCGTTTTTGTTAACAACCCGGTGGTGTTTTTAAATAATAATCCTTCCACTGCTCCATTAGGCCATCTATGGTCGATCAACGGAACGTCGCAAGGCACCACCATCAATCTTGCTTATACGTTTCCTGTGATCGGTACGTATGATGTTAAAATTGTATCCTTTGGTTGTTTTGGTGTCGACTCCATCACTCGTCAGATCGTAGTATATAATCCAACACAAGTGCCAATCGTCGATTTTATCGCAGATATCAATACGGTAGAAACCTACCAATCGGTACAATTTACCGATTTAAGTACCAAAGGGCCTACCTTTTGGAATTGGACTTTCCTACCGAGTGCCGGCGTCAACTATACCAATGGTACATCGAACGTATCGCAACACCCTAAGGTTAATTTCACTAATCCGGGGTTATATCAGGTGTGTCTGTGGGATTCTAATTTGGTGGGCCGAAGCCTATCATCGTGCAAGGTGGGGTATATCTTGGTGAAGGCTACCAATTTGATGTGTATTTTTCCATTCGACACCAAAGTTTCCAGTGGAACATTATATGACGATGGCGGACCAAATGCTAATTATGGTAGTGGTGGTACGTGTAATTTTTTAATCGACCCTTGTGCCAGTGCTATTAATTTAACCTTTAGTTCCTTTAGCTTAACGGGTACATCGTATTTGAAAATTTATAATGGAACCAGTAATTTAGCGCCTGCCCTTCACACCGGGTTAGGTTTTACCGGTTCTACTTTGCCGGGTGGTATCCTAGGTATCACGGCTTCATCAGGCAAAATGTATATCGAGTTTGTAAAAGGTAGTTCGGGTCCTGGTTTTGCTGCCGCATGGACGAGTGTTGCCTCTTCTTCACCACCTCCATCCGGCACTCTTGAATTTCCGGATACCGTTTATGACTGTGGAGCCTATTCAACCTATCGTTATCTTCCATCAAGTTTATCTTTCGATCGTGCCGGAGCCTATTATAGCTGGTATATGGATTATGCCAACAGCCCATTTCCTGATGCTGAAGGTAAAGGACTATTTACCGGCGACTGGTCGTATAGCACCATCGGAACCTATATCATACGTTGTGATATTGAAGGTTGTGGCGGAACTGAAATTATTTACGATACCATTTATGTGGATCATCCTAGTACCGGTCCGATTGTGGCTTTTACCGCCGACCTGTTAACAGCAACAACCACCGATGTGGTAAATTTAACCGACCACTCTACCTTAGATCCGTATTGGTGGAATTGGACGATCAGCGGCCCCGGATCGGTAACCACCGTGAACGGTAATGCAAGCTCTAAAAACTATGGCGTGAAATTTAGTAATGCCGGAACCTATAGTGTGCAGTTGAAAGATTCTAATTGCGTAGGATCAAATACGTTATTGAAAACAGGCTATATTACTATTATAGAATACTGTATTCCTACCGTAGGTACCATCAATCCGGATTTCTCCATCGAACGTTTCAAGTTCGGTAGAGCCGACACCATTATCAATAATACCGTATATGGTTTGGATTATACCAACTCTTCCCCTGCGGTAGGTACCGTAAGTTATCGCGATAATACCAACAAAGTTACGACGTACATCATTAATGGCGTAACCGTTGCCAATAAGGCCGTGGAAGCGGTTGTTGGATTGGGTGAAACATTTAACTTTAATGTAAAACGTCAAAGTAATTTTAATGCCGCCAATTTTAAGATCTGGATCGATTGGAATCAGGATGGGATTTTCCAGGCTAGTGAGTTAGCCGCCACATCGGGTGCTACCTCCGGCACCAATTTCCTGGGCACGATTACCATTCCTTCTTATGCCCAATTGGGTTACACGCGTCTTCGCATCGGCACCAATTTTGCCCTGCTAAGCAATACGCCTTGTGGTGTTAATACGTTCGGCGACTTCAATGATTTTCGTCTTAAAATTACCGACGATATTACGCCTCCGGTAATTACCATCACAGGCCAAATCGACTCGGTATGGGTGGAGGTAGGTCGCGTGTTTAACGATCCTGGAACCTCTGTTACCGGAGCTACCTCTGTTGTACACACGGGCTTTGCCTACGGAGCAACGGTTACCGCCTACCCATTTCTGGGTGTGCATACCATTACGGCTTCCGACGCTTCGTTAAATACGTCCATTAAAAATATTTATGTACGTGCTACCCAAGATATTACCCTGCCGGTTCTTTCTCGAATTGGGGCCGACACCGTTTATACTGAAGTTGGCTCTGTTTATACTGATTTAGGTGCTACGGCCTCTGATTTCTTTTTTGGTTCTATTACCTCATCGATTACTGTAACCTCTACAGTTAACATTAATAAAGTGGGTGCCTATACGGTAACCTACCAGGTGATGGATGCCGCCGGGAATGCCGCCGTTAGCATATCACGTACCGTAATGGTTCGCGATACACAAATTCCGGTCATCACAATCTCCGGAAGCAACCCATTATATATTAGTGTATTTAGTACCTTTAATTCGCCGGCTGCTACCGTCGCCGATAATTATAATAATGGATTACTGTATCAGGTAACCGGTACGGTTAATACCTCAATATTAGGCACCTATCAATTATTTTATAATGCCAAAGATAGCTCGGGCAATAGTGCCGTTACTAAAATATTAACGGTGATTGTTCGGGATGTTACGGCTCCACAAATTATTTTGTTGCAGCCCGACACCTTTATCATCGATTGTATAACCTTAACGGCCATTCCCGAACCTGGGTATCTTTTAAGCGATAATTATTATCCTTCTACGCAGCTTACCGTGGCTAAACAAGGTACATTAAACCTTAATGTACTAGGTGTTTATACGATCCGTTATTTCGTTTCCGACCCTTCGGGGAATATCGACTCATCGAAATCAAGGATTTACAAAGTAGTGGATAGAGTAGCTCCATTGATTACATTGAAAGGGCTATCCATCATGAACTGGCCTCGTTGGAAATCTTTTGTCGATCCTGGAACCACGATCTACGACAAATGCGACCCTTCAGCCTTGGTTTCTCCCGATTATAGTAAATTAGATGTTAACCTTGACGGCATTTATCAAATTGTGTACTCTTCTACCGATGCCTCTGGAAATAAAGCAATTGCTAAAGAGCGTTATGTGAATGTTTATACCGTTTTAAATGGCATCAACCATAACGGTGGTAACGAGCTTTTTATGGTTTACCCAAATCCAAATAATGGTGTGGTCACCATTGCGTTGAATATTGACAAGGCGACCCAAGCGAACCTTACCATCTTCGATGCTAACGGTAAACTAATTTATAGCGATTCAGAGGTTAACCCAATGAATAACAAAATTCAATTGGATTTAAGCCGTTATGCTGCCGGAATGTATTTCATCAAATTAGTCACCAGTAATTTCTCATCATCTAAAACTTTTTCAATTCAAAAATAATAGAATATAGAAGAGCCGTTAAATTTGCTCTTCTATATTTTTAAAAAATATATTTTATCACTAATTAATTAAATTGAGTTTATTATGAAACGTTTTTACAAGTTTTTTCTTCATGTTTGTTCTTTAGACCCGAGCAATCGAGTTTCTTTGCTGTTCGCTGTTCTATTGATGAGCGGGCTATTGAGTGTACCTGTTGTTGCACAGGTAAGTAATACCGAGTCGTTCGATGGGGCTACTTTTGTACCTGTCGGCTGGACTGATTTATTAACCTCTGGAACAGCCACCTGGACCCGTGTTACTTCGGGTAGTTGGCCGGTTCAGTCGCCTCATACGGGAAGCGGCGAGGCACAGTTTAACTCTTTCTCGGCTAGTACCGGGGTACGTTCTCTTATCACGCCAGTTATTAATCTTACCGGCAGAGGAGCAACGGCGACCAGTATTACCTTTTGGATGTATCGTGATGGAGGTTATTTGGCCTCAGCAGATAAAATCGATGTGTTTTATAATACGGCAGCGAGTTTAACCGGTGCCACCGCCTTAGGTACGGTTAACCGCTCGATGAATTTAACGCCTACCGTGGCTGCTATTGGATGGTATCAGTACACTTTTTCTGTTCCTGCCAGTTTTACCGGAACTACTAATTATCTTATTTTGCAAGCTACAAGTGCTTATGGCGACGACATTTATTTAGATGATGTGGCATGGCAAAGTTTTCCACTTCCTTGTTCCGGAACGCCTACACCAGGCAATACGGTTGCCAGCAATAACCCTGTCTGTGCCGGTTCTGCTTTTTCGGTGTCGCTTCAAAACCTGGTATCGGGTAGTGGTGTTACCTACCAGTGGCAATCGTCGCCAACGGGTGTTACTTATACTAATATTGGAGGTGCTACTGCTGCCTCTTACAGCTCTACCACCACCACCACCATCTACTATCGATGTTCGGTTACTTGTACTGGAAGTGGCTTGTCAGCTTTCTCCACCCCACTAGCGGTGAATGTCTCCTTTTTAGTTTGCTATTGTCTTTCTAATGCAAGCACTCCTTACGATGAAGAAATATTAAATGTTACCTTGGGCACGTTAAACAATTCGTCAACGTGTGGCACTACCGGTGGCCCCGGCTCCATACTCAACCAATACTCCAACTATACCGGAGTTACACCTCCCAATTTAGCACTATCAACCTCATATCCTCTATCGGTTCAGGTAGGTACTTGTGGCGGAACATATAGTAGTGGTGTTCGCGTTTTTATTGATTTCAATCAAAATGGATTATTTACCGATGCAGGTGAAGACGTTTTTACAACTCCTACTTCCACTAGTGGCCCTTATATCGCAACGGGTTCTGTTTTAGTGCCTGCCAATGCAGGCATCGGCTTAACTCGTATGCGAGTGGTGAATGTGGAAACGGGTACTCCTTCTTCCATTACAGCTTGCGGTGCCGGATCCTACGGTTACGGTGAAACGGAAGATTATTATGTGAATATATTATGTCCTTTTACTACCCTTCCTATGGCCGATTTCACCACCGCGGATACTATTTTCGTAGGTAGCCCAACGGTAATTTATAATAATAATACGAGCCTTGCCTTGCGCAATACCTGGTATGTTGATGGTGTGGTTGTTGGTACCGGTATGAACCTTCCTTATACGTTCAGCTCTACGGCGGCTCCTTATATCGTGAAGCTGGTTAGCTCGAGCTGTTTTGGTGTGGATTCGATGACGAAATCGATATTGGTTTATAATCCAACCCAAAAGCCAATCTGCGATTTTATATCCAACCTTAATACCGTAGAGATCTATCAGAGTGTACAGCTGACCGATTTAAGCACCAAAGCACCATCGTATTGGAATTGGACTTTTACTCCCAATGCAGGTGTTAACTATAATAGCGGAACCAGCAATTT